>JBGGOQ010000002.1:0-300000 GCA_041320695.1 Caldicellulosiruptoraceae bacterium PP1
GTTTTATAGAGCTGGTTTAATGGACATATTAAATAATATTGCCTATTATGTTTGTGAAGGTAATGCAAAATTAGTAAGTCAATTAGTAAATGAAGCTTTAAAAAGTAATATAGATCCACAAATTATTCTCAATGAAGGGCTTATTAAAGGGATGTCAATAGCAGGTGACAAATTTATTGACAGTTCTACATATGTGCCTGAAGTTTTAGTTGCTGCAAGAGCAATGAGTATAGGTCTTGAGATAATAAAACCATATCTTGTTGCTTCGAATGTAAAACCTATTGGCAGAGTTGTTATCGGAACTGTAAAAGGAGATTTACATGATATTGGGAAAAATCTTGTTATAATCTTCTTAAAAGGAGCAGGAATTGAAACTATTGATTTAGGTATTGATGTTTCGGTCGATAAATTCATAGATGCTGTTAAAAAATATAACCCTAATATTTTAGCAATGTCAGCTCTACTTACCACTACAATGCATCAAATGAAAGAAGTAATTGATAAGCTACATGCTGAAGGAATAAGAGAAAAGGTAAAGGTGATGATAGGAGGTGCTCCTATTACACAAGATTTTGCTAATGAAATTGGAGCAGATTTATTTGCAGAAGATGCTGCAACAGCAGCAAAGATTGCCAGAAATATTATTTTAGGCAAATCGAAACAATAGGAATTTTTTTAAAATCTTTTATATAAAATTTAAAGCCTAAATATAATTGAAAGATTAAAATAAAATTAAAGACGGTTTTAATTGCATTGCTTATTTAAAAGGGGGTTATAACTATAATTCAACTTGCAATAATAGGAGGCTTTTTAGGATCTGGTAAGACAACCTTTATTAAGATGATAACAAATCATCTTCAAAAAGATGGCTTTAAAGTAGGAGTTATTGTAAATGATCAAGGTGAACAAAACATTGATAAAATTTTTTTACAGCAAGAAATAAATGAAGTTTTGGATGTTAAAAACGGATGCTTCTGCTGCAACTTATCTGATTTTATTGATTCAATAGATTCATTAAAGGACAAAGTGGACATCATTCTTGCTGAACCTTCAGGTAGCTGTACTGATCTTGTGGCAACTGTTTTTTTACCACTAAAAAATTTAAATACAGAGATTGTTTTTTTACCATTTACAGTTATTGTTGATCCCAAAAAAGCTTTAAGAATATTTGAAAATGATGATGAAACAAGATATCTTTTTGAACAACAGCTAAAAGAAGCAGATTTAATCTTAATTAATAAAATTGATTTATATGAAAACAAAATAATTATAGATGCTAAAGAAAAAATATTACAATATGTTGGACAGAAAGACATGATAGATGTTTGCTCAATAGATGAAAAATATGCACATCTATGGACCGGATATATAATGAATATGCCAAATAACAGTAAAATATTAAAAGATATAAATTATGACAAATATGGATTAGCTGAAAAAAGCCTTGCATGGTTTGATGCAAGTATAAATATTGAAAACAAACAAGAACTCGATACAGAACAACTCCTATGCAATATTGCAGAACAATTTTTAGTAAATTTAAATAATTTAAAAGTAAATATTGAACATATAAAGATATATATTTTTTCAGAGATAGGTACAGCAAAGTTAAGTATAACAGGTAACAGTTCTGAAGATATAAGATTTGATAAAAAATTACCTTTTGAAGCAAAAAATTTTAGCCTATTAATTAGTTGTAGAGTTAAAGCAGAACCACTAGTAATAAAAGATATTTCTATCAAAATTTTAGAAAACACATTTAAACATTCTATAATGAAATGGGTTAAGATTAATGCTTTTTCGCCCAATCCCCCTAAACCATTTGTCAGAAAGATTTTATAAGAGATTCTAAGTATTTTTCCAATTCTTTTTTATTAGGGATGATACCTGCCGAATATTGAAAATTGTTTACTTTAATTGTTGGAAAAATTTTTAGCTTTAAATCCTCTGCTTCTACTGCTTCATTTTCTGTTTCATAAATTAGGTCGTGGATTACCACATAAGGATATTTATTTTTTATGCTTTCTATTATTTGTCTGATATAGTTATATTTTATATAACATGCAGAACAAGGGTTTTTAAGAGATATTATTTTTATTTCTATATCCATTTCAAAACTTCCCCCACAAAAAAATCTACTTAAATATATTATCATAAAAATTTATAGGAAAGGAAAGGAGGAACATAAATGAGTAAACAGCTACTTTTTGATGTTTTAAGATGTAAAGAGGCTAAAAGACCGGCTTGGGTTCCTTTTGTTGGTTGCCATGGTGCAAAATTAATTGATATTGCTGCAGATAAATATCTAAGAAATGCAGATTATATTTTTGATGGTGTTAGTAAGGCTATTGATTTATATAAACCAGATGGTATACCAGCTTTTTTTGACCTTCAAGTTGAAGCAGAAGCTATTGGATGTAAGCTTAAGTGGGTGCCAGATAATCCACCTTCAGTAATTTCTCATCCCCTTATTGAAGGAGCTAAATTAGATGATCTTCATATTCCAACGAAAAATGACGGAAGAATACCAATAATGGTTGATGTCATTGAAAGGCTAAAAAGCAAATTTGATGATGTGGCCATATATGCTCTTGTGACTGGTCCTTTTACATTAGCATTACATTTAATGGGTGCTGATATATTTACCGAAATGTATGATAACCCTGAATATTTGAAGAAAGTTATTAATTTTACCAAAGAAACCTGTAAAACTGTAAGTAATTATTATATACAAGCAGGAGCAGATGTAATTGCAGTAGTTGATCCAATGGTTTCTCAAATATCACCTGAACATTTTGAAGAGTTTGAAAAAGACGCAATAAGTGAAGTATTTAGCTTTATCAAACAAAGAGGAGTATATACATCATTCTTTGTTTGCGGCAACGCAAAAAGGAATATTGAGTTAATGGTTAGTTGTAAACCAGACAATATATCAGTTGATGAAAATATTCCACTTGAGTATTTAAAAGAGATTGCATTGAATAATAATGTCTCATTTGGTGGAAACATTGAATTAACGTCAGTTATGTTGTTAGGAAGTGAAGATGATAATAGAGTTTCAGCATTTAAACATATTGAAATAGGAGGGAATAGGGGATATGTTTTATCTCCTGGATGTGATATCCCATATAACACACCAGTTAAAAATATCCAGGCTATAGCAGAGGTACTTTTTGAAGAATCACGATACGAAAAATATGCTAATCTCATTGCGAAAGAAATTGATATAAATGACGTAAGAATTCCGAATTTTGAAGGAGATATTCTTAGAATTGATTTATTTACACTTGACAGTGCTGCTTGTGCACCATGTCAGTATATGGTTGAAGCTGTGTTACAGACATTAGATGAAGATCTTAAAAATAATGTAAGAGTATTTGAACATAAGATAAAAAATATAGAAGCAATAAAACTTATGAAGAGTTTGAATGTTACTCAAATACCAACTATTATGATTGATGGCAAAATAGAATATGAAAGTATTATTCCTTCAATACAAGAATTAAAAAGTAAAATAGAAGGTGCTCTTAATAGAAAATTAAAAAGTTATAAATAGTAGTGGTAACAGTAATTTTTTTAAAAAATATCATAAAAAAATTAAGGAAATAATAAATTGATTTTACTAAAATAAGTGATATGAGAAATAAAAATAAAAGGGGAAATGAGAAGTGTCAATATTAAATGAAATTTCAGAGTTAATACAAAAAGGAAATGCAAAATTAGTACCAGAAAAGGTAAAAGAGGCTTTATCACAAGGGATTTCTGCAGAACAAATTCTTAATGAAGCACTTGTAGCAGGAATGTCAGTTGTTGGTGAAAAATTTAAGAACAATGAAATTTATGTTCCAGAAGTGTTAATTGCTGCAAGAGCAATGAAAGCAGGAATGGAAATACTTAAACCCATTCTTACAGAAACAGGTGTAAAACCAGTTGGTAAAGTCATTATTGGAACAGTTAAGGGAGATTTACATGATATAGGCAAAAACTTAGTAGCAATGATGATGATTGGTGCTGGACTTGAAGTCATTGACTTAGGTGTTGATGTAGATTCTGAAAAGTTTATACAAGCAATTAAAGAACATCAACCACAAGTTGTAGCAATGTCTGCACTGCTTACTACAACAATGCCTCAAATGAAAAATATAATTGATGAAATTAATAACCAAGGATTAAGAAACCAAGTTAAAATAATGGTTGGTGGAGCTCCAGTTACAGAACGTTTTGCTAAAGAAATAGGTGCTGATGCATATACTCCAGATGCAGCTTCAGCAGCAGAGGTGGCAAAACAATTTGCAATGAATGTTGCATAATTTAAAAAATACTAAGTTTTGTATTAAAATATAAATTATATAGAGTATGGGTGAATGAAATATGACTTTTAATACTTTAGCGTATGCAGATGTGAATGAATTTATTTTTGGAAAATGTAAAAAACCTTTGACTTTGAAAAACGGTATAAAAATTGGTGACGGTAAGGTTATACCTGAGGTGAATTTTACATTACCGCCAATTGAAATTTCAAAAGAAAATATAACTGAAATTATTGAGGAGTATAAGAAGATTACTTATAGTATTCTAAAAAGAGCCATTGAATTAAATCAAGAAGAATTGGTTATTGAAATAGAACTTCTTCCTCCCATGACATTAAATCCCACATGGGGTGCTGAGATATGTAAAACTGTAAAAGACACAATTTCTGAATACGAATCAAAATATAACATAAGATGTGGTTTAAGAATTACTCCAAATGATTTAAGAGAAATGCAACGGCCTGTGAAATTAAGAAACGGGAACTTATTGGAAAATATACTAAAAACATTTGAACTATGTGCACAAAATGGTGCCGACATGCTGGCTATAGAATCTACTGGCGGGAAAGAATTACATGACTATTCTTTAATGAATGGTGATATAAAAGGAGTATTATTATCATTAGGTGTACTAGCCCCAAGAGATATTTCATTTTTATGGGAAAAAATAATATCTATAGCCAATAATACTGATACTATTCCATCAGGAGATACTGCATGTGCATTTGCTAATACTGCAATGGTGTTAGCTGAACAAAAATTTATTCCTAAAATATTTGCTGCTATTGATAGGGTTGCATCAGTACCAAGAACACTAATTCCTTATACTATTGGTGCAGTTGGTCCTGGCAAGGATTGTGGTTATGAAAATCCTTATATTAAAGCTATTGCTGGCTTTCCAATATCAATGGAAGGTAAATCAAGTGCATGTGCTCACTTTTCGTCTGTTGGCAATATTGCAATGAGTGTTGCAGATCTATGGAGTAATGAATCAGTCCAAAATATAAGGCTTCTAAGTGGTTATGCACCGATAGTATCAACCGAACAATTAATATATGATTGTAGATTAGTAAACAAAGCACTAAGCAATCAGGAGACTTCTTTAATTGTTAGAGATTTATTAGCCGATTCAGATGCTTTTCTAGATGTACAGGCTTTTGTATTACATCCTAAAACCGTAATTAATATTGCAAAAGAAATAATTAAGTATTCATCTGCTTTTTTAATGACTAAATATGCAATATTTGCTACAGTAGAAGAGATTGATAAAGCAATACATGATAGATTAATTTCATTAGATGAAAAAGAAACAAAATGGTTAGATTTTATTAAGTCGGAAATAGAAGAAATTCCTGATGATGAAGAAAAATTTATAAATGATATTAAAAATTTCTATGATAATGACTTATTATTATTTAACGAGTACAATATAAGTGTGTGATTTTCTATTTAAATGATAAATATTTTATTTAAAAATTATTCATAAAAGAATAGAATTAATAAATAATTTTTTATAAAAGATCTGTAACAAATAGGAGGATAATATGTTAACTGGCAAAGAAAGAATTTCAAATATTTTAAAAAGAAAGCCAGTTGATAGAATTGGCTTATTCGAGCATTTTTGGGGGGATACCATTAATAAATGGTCAAAACAAGGTTATATCAAAAAGGATGAGGATATTATAAAACACTTTGGTTTTGATTTAGATATTTTTTGGGCGTTTGGTATGACTGCAGATTTAGATTTTGAACCTCAAGTTATCGAAGAAACTGAGGAGACTATTTTAATAAAAGATGGTAACGGAGCTGTTTTAAGAAGACACAAGTTACATGATGCTACTCCTGAACATGTTGATTTTACAGTAAAAGAAAGAAAAGACTGGGAAGAGTATATAAAACCTCTGTTGAAGCCCGACCGAAGAAGGATTAATTTTGAAGGATATAGAGATGCAAAGAAAAGGGCAGAGGAGAGAGAGGTGTTTTTCTGCTGGTCAGGTTGTAATGTGTTTGAGCTAATGCATCCTGTTTGTGGTCATGAATATATGCTTATGGGTATGGCTTTAGATCCAGACTGGATTAAGGATATGGCAAATACATATTCAGATCTAACTATTAACCTAATGGAAATGTTATTTGAAGAAGAAGGATACCCAGATGGTATATGGTTTTATGAAGATATGGGGTTTAAAGGAAAACCATTTATGTCTCCAGCAATGTATAAGGAATTAATTCAGCCATATCACAAAAAGACCATTGATTTTGCTCATAGCCATAATCTACCTGTTATTATGCATTCTTGTGGATATGTTGAACCCTTGTTACCTGGTATGATTGAAGCTGGTATTGATTGTCTCCAAGTTATCGAGGTAAAAGCAGGTATGGACCTATTAAAGCTATATCATGATTATGGAGACATATTGTCTTTTATGGGAGGAATTGATGTTAGAGTATTATATACTAATAATAAAGAAGAGATAAATAAAGAACTTGAATCAAAGATACCTATTGTAAAAAATAAATTTGGCTATGTTCTACATTCAGATCATTCAATACCAGACACAGTTGAATATGAAAGCTATAAATATTTCATTGAAAGAGGATTGGAACTTGGGACCTATTAATATATAAGGAGTGCTTTTAATGCATAGTTATCCTAACCATACAATAAAAAGAGCTTTTTCAGAATGGTGGGACAAAAAATCTAAAAAGCCGCTTATTCAAATAACATATCCTGATAAGGATATTCCTGACGAACAGTTGGATTATCCAGGTTGGGCATTTGTAAGATATAAAGATAACCCGCAAAAAGCTATTGATGCGCATATAAAATGGTTCGAAAAATATGCATCTTTAGGAGAAGGCTATAACGATATATGGATTAATCTTGGAGCTGGTGTTGTTGCTGCATACTATACCGATTATCTTCACTTTAATGGTGACACTGTATGGTTTGAATATCCATTAGATTGGGATAAGGTAGAGAAACTGCTTTTAAGAGATATTGAACAAAGTGTCTGGTGGAACTACACTAAAAATGCGACAGAACTTGCTTGTAACAATATGAAAGAAAATTTTACTGTTGGGATTACAGATTTAGGTGGGATATTGGATATTTTAGCATCATTAAGGGGAACACAAAATTTGCTGTATGATATCATTGATTGTCCTGAGAGAGTAAATGAGGCTCAAAATAGAATATTAGAAATATGGCACTATTGTTATGACAAACTCTATTCTATATTGAACAAATACCAGGAAGGTACATCAGCTTGGATGTGGTTGTGGTGCCCTAAAAGATGGTATCCAATCCAATGTGATTTTTCGGCAATGATTTCACCAAAGATGTTTGAAAAATTTGTTGCTCCATATCTTAAAGAACAAGCAAGACGTCTTGATTATACCATTTTTCACTTGGACGGTCCGGGTGAACTACCACATCTTGATATACTACTTGATATAGATGAAATTACTGGTATACAATGGGTTCCTGGAGCAGGAGAAGAGCCAGTTGATAGTCCAAAATGGTTTGATTTATATAGAAAAATACAAGAAAAAGGGAAATTATTGGTTTTGAATGGAGTTTTTCCTGAATATCTCGAAAGATTATTTGACAATATTGATACAAAGGGTGTTATTATAAGTACTTATTGTGAAACTAAAAAAGAAGCTTTAGATATATTAGAATGGAGAGAAAGATTATAAAAGTATTTTAATAAGATATTTTTGATGTAAAAAATAGGTCTCCTATGGTAGAATATCTATCATAGGAGGTTTTATTATGCCAAGTATAAAAGACGTTGCAAAATTAGCCGGTGTAACAGTTACCACTGTTTCAAGGGTTTTAAATAATAGGGGTTATATAAGTGACAAAACCAGAAAAAAAGTCTTTGAAGCTATGAAAGAGTTAAACTATCAACCAAATGAAATTGCAAGATCGCTTTATAGAAAAAAGTCAAACTTTTTAGGGCTTATAATTCCTGATGTATCTCATCCTTTTTTTGGAGAACTTACAAAACATATTGAATATTATGCATATAAAAATGGATATAAGTTGTTACTTTGTAATTCCTATTTAGATAGTACAAAAGAAAAAGATTATATTGATATGTTAAAAAGAAATCAAGTGGATGGAATAATTATGGGTAGTCATACACTTGAAACAAACGAGTATCTAAACTTAGAATTACCCATTGTAGCATTTGATAGATACTTATCAGATAAGATACCCTATATAACATCTGATAACTATAATGGTGGGGTTATTGCAACAAAGTTATTAATAGAAAGAGGATGCAAGAAAATAGCACATATTAGCGGCCCATTAGAACTAAACACACCTGCTAATAAAAGATATCAAGGCTTTTTAGATGTTGTTAAAGAAAACAATATTGATTATGTTGTTGTAGAAACAAGATTAAATAACTTCGATCAGGAAGAATATAAAAGGATTGTAATAGAATTATTAAAAAGACATCCTGATATTGATGGTATATTTGCAAGCAGTGATATGATAGCTGCAGTTGCAATCTCAATTTCAGAACTTTTAAAAAGAAAAGTACCTGATAATCTTAAGATAGTTGGATATGATGATGTAAAACTTGCCTCATTAACAGTACCTTCAATAACTACCATAAGGCAACCAATAGAGCAGATAGCAAAGCTATCAATAGAACTCATTCTTAAGCAAATAGAAGGTGAAAAGGTAAACATAGAGAATGTTCTGCCAATAACATTGGTGGAAAGAAGAACAGCATAGTATTATTTTATATGTCAACCGTTTGACAGAAACGAATAATATTTGTACAATTTTATTGATGATATTTTATTTATTAATCGGAGGGTTATATGTACGATTTTAAAAAAACTTTAAATTTAATAGAAAAAGAAATTGATATCCTCACAGTAGGTGAACTTTTAATTGATATGATTTCAACAGAGTATGGTGACGATTTTCAAAGTTCTACATATCAAAAACATTTTGGTGGTTCTCCTGCTAATATTGCACTTAATACAAAAAAATTAGGATTAAACTCACTCATTGTTGGTGCAGTGGGGAAAGATGGATTAGGAGACTTTATAATTAATACTGTTAAGAATGCTGGAGTTGAAACTAAATATATAAATAGAGTGGATTACTCGACAAGTATGGTATTGGTTACAAAAAGTAAAGCTACTCCTATTCCAATATTTTATAGAGATGCTGATTATCATATATATTATTCAAAAAAAATAGAAGAGATTGTAAAGAATTCTAAAATAATTCATTTTTCATGTTGGCCAATATCAAAAAGCCCTGCAAGAGAGACAATTGAAAAAATTATTGATATAGCTAAAAAAAATAATACATTGATTTGTTTTGATCCAAATTATCATCCAATGATATGGGAAAAAGGGCATCAAGCAATTGATTATATAAAATGGATTATTGGAAATGTGGATATAATAAAACCATCAGAAGATGATGCCGAAAGGATTTTTGGGAAGGATTTACCTCAAAATCAAATTGAAAAGTTTCTAAAATTAGGAGCTAAACTAGTAATTATGACATTAGGCAAAGATGGAGCCTTAATGTCTAATGGGAAAGAAACAATAAGCTTAAATTCAGTAGCAACAGAGGTAATTGATACAACTGGTGCAGGTGATGCATTTTGGTCTGGCTTTTATGCAGGTTTAGTAAGACATTATAAAGTTTTAGAATCATTACAAATGGGACTTAAAGCCAGTGCAATCAAGCTAAAAACAGTAGGTGCTTTGCTAAAAGAAGTACAATTTGAAGATTTATTAGAATAATCTTGAGGTATATTTATGTAACCCTAAGACTTACATATCAAGCTATGTTTGATTTTCAATAGGTGGTTTTAAAAATTTAGCTTCCTTAGAAAAAAGCATATTATATAAAATTCTTATAAAAATACACTACTAACTGTGTTCTATCTCTGAGATTTAATTTCTGAAGAATTGTAGAGATATAATTTCTTACTGTTCCTTCAGAAATATAAAGCTTTTGAGCGATCTCTTTATTTGATAGTCCATCAGCTATACATTGAATAATCTCTATTTCTCTTGAGGATAAACCTATATCTTCGAGAGATTTATTTTTCTTTTTATTAACCATTTCTGAAATATTTCCATATATTTGCGAATCAAAAACTACTCCACCTTTTAAAACTGCTTTTAGGCTCTCTATTATACTTTCAATAGATTGATTCTTAAGTATATAGCCATCTGCTCCATTTTTTATGGCTTGTAAAATATATTCATCATCTTTAAAAGTAGTTAAAAGAACAATTTTTATTGAGTTATCTATTTCTTTTATTTTTTTTGTTCCAATAATGCCATCCATATTTGGCATACGAATATCCATAAGGACAATATCAGGCCTTTCTTGTTTACAAATATTTATTGCCTCATTTGCATCAGAGCATAAGCTTAATACCTCTATTGAATTTAATTCAAAAAGAACTTTTAAACTCTCTCTTATCAATGCATCATCATCAACAATTAATACTTTAATCTTCAACACCTTCTTTTATGAATGGTATTATTGCAACAATCATAAACCCATTATCACCTGAAAAACTTACTTCGCCACCAACATTTCTTATTCTTTCTTTTATATTGCTAAGTCCCATACCTTCTTTAATTACTTTTGCACCAACTCCATTATCCTTTATATAAAATCTTATAAATTTTTGGTAAATATCAATTTTAATATCAATATAGGTTGCATTTGAATGTTTTGAGGTATTTGTTAAAGCTTCCTTTAAAATCATTGAAAGTGTCTCAACGTGATAAGGTTTTATCTTTTCAATAGAACCATTTACACTGAATGATGTAGGGCAAAAATTAAAGCTTTCAATTATATTTTTAATATAATTGAAGTCATAAGTTATTTTGGGCTTAAGGTTGTGAACTGTATTTCTTAAAATATCTAATCCTTCTGACAACCTAACAATGGAGTTATCTAAAAACATTAATCCTTTTTCGTCATTATTTTTAATAAGTGCTTTTGCAGCCTGAAGCTGAAGTAAAACACCAGCAATATTATGGCCAACATTATCATGTATTTCTCTTGCAATTCTATTTCTTTCATTTAATTCTGCAATTTGTACAGCTTGATTAGATAGTCTTTCAAGACGCATATATGCCTCTTCAAGTTGGTATTTTGATATTCTTTCAGAATCAAAGAGTCTTCTATAATTTATTTTACTTTCATTGTATTCTTGTTCAAGGATTATAATAATAAATGTTAAGAGTGAAAGAACAATATAAAAGGATATATATAAGATATTATTGATAAAAGGTAATGCAACAGAAGATAAAAATAAAATATATTTTTTATTTAACTTTAAATAGATATCAGAAACTAACTTAGGAACAAGAAAAACAAACTGTTGATAATAAATTGCTGAAAATATAAACAGCATTGCTTGAATTATTAATAAATACTGCTTTTTATTATATTTTTCATATATAACATCAATGATGGAGAATAACAAAAATATAAATACTTGAGGATAAGAAACACTTGATGTATATAATACCAAAAATATGGTAAATAAATATAATATTATTTTTAAATATATCCTCATATTTTGAATACACTCATTTTTTTATCTAAATTATATCATATCAGATTTTTTCTTAAATGAGATTAGTAAAAAGAATATTGAGAACAAGATAATTATAAAAATATCTTTTAGAAATATAGAAGAATTTACGCCAAATAAAGCATCTTTGCAAGCCTTAATGATCCATGAAGTAGGTATAAATTTTGCGGCCTTTTGTAAAAAAGAAGGCATAAATTCTAAAGGCCAGTAACAACCACCAAGCATACACAAAGGTGTAATTATTATTGAAGAAAGAATGCCAGCTTGCCTTGGATCTTTGCTTATATTTGTCATAAACATACCTAAGGAAACTGAAGTAAATGCAAAAATCAAGAAAACTATATTTACTTTAATAAGTGATATACCTATTTCTTTAAAGAAAATGAAGTAAATTAAACTAAACAATAAAAATACCTGTATGACTAAAATTAAATACCAGCTAATAATATTTTGAATAATGAAATTTTTAAAACTTATAGGAGACACAAAAATTCTTAGAGTAGTTTTTTTAAATTTATCAATAAGTAGAAGCTGAGTGCTGTTTGCCGCTAAAAAAAGCATACTCATTACTATAAAACCTAAGGCCGCAAGTAATCTGTCAACACCTTTTTTTGATGAATTATGTGTTTTTGACTCTAAAGAAATGCTTCCATTAAGATATTTTTCTAAATTATTGTAAAATTGTCCCTGTGTATTTGATATTTTTGAAATTTTTAAAGAGCTATCAAGAAGGCTTTCTATATATCCCTTTATTGACATATAGGAAGTATTACCTTCAACAAAATATGCCTCAATATTTGCCTGTTTTTTTGTAATTATCTTATCTGTTGTTCCTTTATCAAATATAACTATATAATCAATAGTTGTTTCAATAAGCCTTTCTTTAATACTATCCTTATCTAATAATATTATGTTAGCCTTTTTTGAAATCTCATTTTTTATTATATGTGTAAATTTTGTATTGTCCTCATCAACAATTCCAACTCTAAATTGGTTTTTTGAAAATGATAATAACATAATGAGCATTATTAGTATTGTTGGGAATATTACCATAAAGAAAAGATTAACTTTATTTTTTAAAATTCTTTTAAAGTTAAGTAAAATAATCATTTTACATATCTCCTTCCTAACAAGGATATGAATAAAAACAGAACGCAAGTGGCAATGAGTAAACATATTAAATAAAAGTTGGTTTTATTTACTGAACCATAAATTATATTAAACAATGCATTTTGACCTATATAATTTGGCATTATATGACCAATTTTTTCTACTATGGAGTTTGGAGAATCTATTTTGAAGTAGCCTCCTGATAAAAAAGTGGATATTGGTATTATTAATTGTAAAAAGAAATTAGACCTTTTTTCATCATTTAATAGTAAAGCAAAAAATAATCCTAAAGTTGTTACAAAAACACTGAAAACAAATACCACTAAAAGTATAAAAGGTAAATTGCTACCCCAATTTGCTTTATAAAAAACCTTTGAAACAAATATTATAATAATTGCCTCAATAAAAACAGTTACAATACAGCCTAATATTTTTCCTATAAAAATACTTGCAAATTTTGTAGGTACTGTTTTAAGTCTTATATAAGTATTTGTCCTTATTTCCTCAAAAAGCAAGTTATTACCATAATTTGCTCCATACATCAAGATTAGAATAAGCATTGTAACAGCATAGAATGACATAGCATTAGGGACTTCTGTTTTTCTTATTTGCCTATCGTTTATTAATGTATCCATTTTTGATATCTCGGAAAGTTTGGAATAATTATTTGTTTTTATATATGTTATTGCTAAATTGGTTTTATCAATTATGCTTTCTAAAAATGTAAAAACAATTAATTCTTTTAAATTATCTGCTTTATTTGAATAGACTGTAATTGTAGCTTTTTTATTGTTTAAAATATCTTGAGAAAAGTTTTTGTTGATTTTTATATAGGCATAATATTCTTTATCATTTATTTCATTAATACTATTTACCTTCTTAGCAATTATGATATTAGAAACCTCTTTAGCATTTAGAGCCTCTTCAATGGCTAAGGAAAGGGAAGAATTATCTAAATTTGTATAATATAAATGGGTTCTATATTTACTAATATCAAAATCATTATTGAAAACTGAACTAAGAGATGTTCCTAATATTAAAATTAAAACTATTGGGAATAAAATCATGAGTGAAAGAACTTTTTTATCTCTAAAATTTCTTTTTATTGTGATAAAAGCGGTAACAAATATATTCAAAACATTCACCACCTTAATCTCTTAAACTTCGACCTGTAAGAGTTAGGAAAACACCTTCTAATGTAGGTTTTTCAATATTTATTGAAAGTATTTCAATATTGTAAGAACTTATTATTTCAATAATGGAGTTTAATGCCTTTCCATTTTTTTCTGCAACTATTATTAGCTTACTATCATCTACAACACAGTCCTTAATAGACTGCATTTTATTTATTTCATCAACCAAATTATAGTTTAATTCTGAAAGTGTGATAACAATTCTATCTTCAGATGAAATTAAATCCTTTAACTCACTTTTTGTTCCTTTAGCTATCACTCTACCATGGTCTAAAATTATTATTCGACTACAAACTTGTTCAACTTCTTCCATATAATGAGATGTATATACTATTGTTGTTCCTTCTTGGTTTAGTTTTATAACTGAATCTAATATATGTTTTCTTGATTGTGGATCAATTCCAACTGTTGGTTCATCTAAAAAAAGAAGCTTTGGTTTGTGTAGTATAGCACAAGCTATATTTAATCTTCTTTTCATACCACCTGAGAATTTTGAAACAAGCTCATTTTTTTTATCATAAAGTCCAGTAAAATCAAGAGCATAGTCAATACGTTCTTTCAAAAGATTTCCTTTAAGATTATATAATCTTCCAATGAATTTTAAATTTTCATATGCTGTTAAATCATCATATATTGCTAATTCTTGTGGAACAAACCCTATATTTTTCTTTATTTCAGAAGGGTATTCATCATACTTTTTACCGAATATCTCAAGATTACCCGAGTCTATTTTATAAAGGCCAACAAAACAGTTAATAAGAGTTGTTTTTCCAGCTCCATTAGGACCTAAAAGCCCAAGTATTTCACCTTCTTTTATATTGAAGCTTACGTTATCAACAGCAACAAAATCTCCATATCTTTTTATGATATTTGAGGCAACCAGTACATCCATTTTTAGATACCTCCATATTATTCTTATCTTTATCATCTCATAAAAATGTATAGAGTTGTAGTGATATAAATTATGATTTGAATATGACATTTGTCATATAAATGCAAAAGAGCCAACGGGGACGGTTCTCTCTGGCACACAGCAAGCCAATGGGGACGGTTCTGGTTGGCACATTTCGTGCCAACCAGAACCGTCCCCATTGGCTTCATTGGCTTCATATTTTACATAAATATTTTAAAATTAATTAATAGTTCAATTATTAAGGCACTAATCAAAGAAATAAATAAAGAGGAAAAAGCACCTAATAAAAATGCACGTACTCCAATATTTCGCATCATTTTGAAAGATATATCAAGCCCTAGACCTGCCATTGCAGCAGTCATAATCCAGTTATCAAAAGTTATAAGTTTTTGGTGAATATTAAATGGTATAGATACAAATGTATTTATTAAGACAGTAATAAAAAATAATATAGCAAACCATGGAATAGTTATTTTACCTTTTTGATTAGATTTTTGTTGTTCAGAATTCTTATTCCTATACATTGGCATTAAGCTAATAACTAGTGTAAGAGGTACTATAAACAAAACTCTTATCATCTTAACAGTAGTTGCCATATCTCGAAACTTTCCAATAATAACAGAGCTTGCTGCTGCAACTTGAGCTACTTCATGTATTGAACTTCCCGCCCATAAAGCATATATTTCATTACCCATATTAAAAATAGTGTGAATAATTGGATAAACAAACATATAGACAGTACCAAAAAGAGTTATTGCACCGATAGCAAAAGCAACATCTTCTTCTTCTGCTTGAATAACAGCATCAACTGCTGCAACAGCTGAGGCTCCACATATAGAAACACCACTACCAAGAAGCAATGCACGATTAAATGGGACCTTTATTATTTTACTTAGCCATATAGTAAAAAAGATAGTCAAAGTAGAACTCAATAATATAGTAAATATAGAACTCCAACCTACTTTTAGTACCTCCCATATACTAAGTTTAAAACCAAGGAAGATAATAGCTAGTCTTAAAATTTTCTTAGAACTGAATCGTATACCTTCACGGGTAGAAATAGGTAGCGTAATAAAATTATTAATTATCATACCTATAATAATTGAAATTATAAGTGAACTTAATGGAATAATTTTTGAAAATAAAGTTGTAGATTGCACTAAAATAGAAATAATAGATATTATTCCTACAACAATTAAACCAGGAATTAATACAATAATAGATGAAAATTTTGAATAACTCATTTTATTATTACTGCTTAGATTTACTTTTCTTGACAATTATTATCACTCCCTCTTTGGTTTTTAAGAAATAAAAGTTATTAAAAGTATACTCTTGCATTATCTAAATGTAAAATATTAAAATAAAATAAAAACTATATGTAATTACATATAGATTTAAAAGGAGAAATTTTGATGACATTACGACATTTAAAAATATTTATAACAGTATATGAGAAAGGTGGTATGACAGCAGCAGCAAAATATCTTCATATGACACAGCCACCGATAAGTCAAGCTATTGCAGAACTCGAAGAATATTATGGTGTAAAATTATTTGAACGTTTTGGAAGAAAAATTTATTTAACAAAAGAAGGTGAAGAACTGTATTCATATGCTTCACATATATTAGCTTTAGCTAGTGAAGTTGAAAATCAATTATCAAATCTTTCGCAAAATGGAATTTTACGTGTTGGTGCAAGTATGACAATTGGTTCAGCTATTTTACCATTTTTGATTAAGGAATTTTCTAATATATATCCTAAAGTGTATATACAACCTGTTGTGGATAATACTGCTACTATAATTAAGATGCTTGAAACAGCAAAATTAGACATAGCAATTGTAGAAGGGATATTAACTAATCCAGATATTATAAATATCCCAGTATATGATGATGAGCTTGTATTGATAGGGCCACCAGAACATATTTATGCAAAAAAAGGTATTATTAGTGTTAGCGAACTGGAAAACCAATACTTTATAATTCGAGAAGAAGGAAGTGGGACAAGGGAAGTATTTGAATCTGCAATGAAAGAACATAATATCAAATGGAAACTTGCTGGGATTTTAAACAGTGCTGAGGCAATTATTAATGCTGTTCATTGTGGTATAGGTTTTTCATATATCTCACAGTTATTGGTTCATGATGCTGTTGCAAACAAGAAGATAACAGTATTAAAGGTTCTTGGGCTAAGTATAAAACGAAAATTTAACATTGTATATCACAAAAATAAATTTATTTCTAATGCTATAAATAATTTTATTATATATTCTCAGGAATATTTTAAGCAGAAATAAAAAAGTCGGGTAAATCATTTATTAAAAACATGGATTTTTATTAAATCTTAGTAGGTTAAAGATTGAAAAAAATTTAGCAAAAACAAGAGTAAAAAAATTCCCTTTATTCATTGTAATAAATACATTAAAACCATAAAAAGACTAAAGAGTATAACATGATAGATAATTAATATTACAAAATTTACAATTTTATAAGGATAATTTTATCTGAAAAATATTATAAAGTCTTTAATAGATATATTTAGCATTATTATAATTATAAAGGTAATGTTATTTCAAATCTTGTACCAATACCAAGCTGACTATTTACAGTTATATCACCTTTATGAATTTTTACTATCCATTCGACAATTGAAAGGCCAAGACCTGTTCCTTCACTACTTCTTGATTTATCAACTCTATAAAATCTATTAAAAATATAGGGTATATCCTCTTTGGGTATACCAATTCCATTATCCTCAACAATTATTTTAACTTTATTTTGTTCTTCTATCACTACTACATTTACCCATCCGCCAATTTTATTATATTTTATGGCATTATCAATAAGATTAATAAAAAGTCTTGTAATAAGAGTTTGATCACCTTTTATAATCACACTATTATTACAATTCATTCGTAGATTTACTTTATTTTGAGCTGCAATTTCTTTCATTGTGTCAATTACATCTTCTATTATAACCTTTAAGTCAATATTTTCAATTTCAATATCATTGTTTCCATTATCATAGCGTGTAAGGAACAATAGCTGAGATATTATTCTATTCATCTTTGTTGTCTCTTTGAAAATAGTATTTAGTATTTCCTTATATTCATTTATATCACTTCTTGAATTAGCTAAAGCTTCTTCAATTTGTGCTTTTATTACAGTAATTGGTGTTCTTAATTCATGCGAAGCATCAGCAGTAAATTGCTTTTCTTTTTTAAATGCTAATTCTAATTTATCTAACATTTCATCAAATGTTAAAGCTAATCTTCCTACTTCATCTTCAATTTTTGGCATATTTAGTCTTTGTCTTAAATCACCTTGACCTATTGTTCTAGCAGTTTTTGTTATATAATCTATTGGAGCTAATGCTCTAGTAGCTAAAAATAATCCACCTAAAACCGATATGAGGATCGGGAAAGGTATAGAAAACAAGATTACTATTTTCAAATTTTCTAATGTTTGTTTTAATAAAGATGGACGTCCAATACGTACCCAGCCTATCAAATTGTTATTATAATAAAAAGGTTGATCATAAATAAGCCATTCATTATTATTATAGCTAATTTCTCTAATAGCAGTAGAATAAGGTATTTTATTGACAAAATGTGTAAAAGATTTATTACTTTCAAAAATAATTTTCTTATTATTAGAATATATAATAACATAAGTACCAGAACTAATTAATTCATGTGACTCTGTAAATTTTATTTTTCTATTATCAATATCAATATTATAAATTATATCTGCTGAATAATCCTTAATTAAATTTATTTCGCTATTATGTATTACCTTTAACATGAAAAAATATATAAACATACTAAATGTTATTATTATAATAATCAACATTGATGTATACCATAATGTTAATTTTGTTTTAATCTTCATATTGATCATTTTTCCCCTCTTATAATATATCCAGTACCTCTAACAGTTTGAATTAGCTTATTATCAAATTCATCATCAATCTTTCTTCTTAGATATCTAATATACACATCAACTATATTAGAACTGCCTTCAAAGTCATAATTCCAGATATGTTCAGCAATTTGTGAACGTGTTAACACCCTTCCTTTATTTTTGGCTAAATATTCTAAAACAGCATATTCTTTTGATGTAAGTTCGATTAATTTTCCTGAACGCATAACTGTACGAGTATTCAAATCAATTACAAGATCCATGATTTTTATAACAGTTTCACGATTATTATTTTGACGTCTTAATAAAGCCCTTATTCGAGCTAAAAGCTCATCAAAAGAAAAAGGCTTAACCAAATAATCGTCAGCTCCAGCATCAAGACCTTTAACTCTATCTTCAATCGTATCTTTAGCGGTTAAAAATAAAACAGGGATATGAATACCTCGTTCTCTAATAAGCTTTAATAAAGATAAACCATCAATTTTTGGAATCATTATATCAAGTATTATTAAATCATATTGTATATCTAAGATATAATTTAACCCTTCCTCACCATCTTGTGCTATATCAACAGCATATCCAACCTCTTGTAAACGTCTTGAAATAGTTTTTAGTAAATTTATTTGATCTTCAATAACTAATAACCTCATTTAGTATACACCCTTTAATGTTTATTTAATAATAATGTGTAACACTTTTATTATAAATTAAAAAAATAAAATAATAGATTAAAATAATTTAATAATTGTTTAATCTTGTTTTAATAAATGGAATATATAATTATCTTGTAAATATAAAATAAGAAATGTTGAAAGGAGTGACATATTATGCTAAAGTTTAGAAATTCTATTAAAAAGTATGGTGCAGTATTATTAGTAGGTTTATTTCTTTTAGGTAGTTTTACATCATTTGCTGCAACTTCAAAAACAAATACTAGTGTACACAAAGTAGTTGTTTCAACACAATTAAAAAAACAAGCAAAATCAACTAAACCAATTATACACGTTGTTAAGAAAGCTAACATTGGTAAAAAGTTAAAAAATAAAACAAATACAATAAAGACAAAAACTTCGAGTAAAATAAATAACATTAAAAAATAAAAAAATCTATTTTATAATTTAATTATTTACTACCCCTTAAATTCAGTAAATACCCACTTATATTAATTAAAATATTTATTTGAGGCTTAACCATAATTAATGGAGAGCCTCTTTTTTTCGTTCTTCACAATGTTGATTTGGAAATACCATAAGTGAATAAATAATTTAAAAAAGGTTTGCTTAAAAATTTATAAAAGTAATAAATTTTTCAATCTAAATTTTATTGATGAATATACATCAGTAGCCTTTAAATAAGTTCATTAAATATTAGTTATTAAAATCAACATAAGAATTATACTATTTAGTAATTAGTTTCTTATCATTTATTAGATTTAAATATATCTTTTATTGGATTCAAATATAAATTGGAAATAGATTCTAATTTTGAAATTATATTTATAATCTCATTATTGATATTTGGATATTTACATTGATTTAATTGGTTTAACCTTATTATTATTTCTTTTATTTCGGAATATATGCAGAGATGTCTTTGAACGTTTTTGTGTTTTTTTTCCTTATACATTCTCATATCAGCAATTTTAAAGATATTTTCGATATTTTTAGATTCATCAAAATAAGATATACCAATACTAACTTCAATGGGTACATTTGAAAAGCGGCCCAATTCTTCTTTAAATCTTTTTATAAAGTAAGTTTCTTTTTTTCTTGATAAAGTCGAAATAATAATAAACTCATCTCCACCATACCTTATACCAATATCTGTTTTATTTTTTAGAGTGTTTATAACATAAGCAATTTGTTTAATACATTCATCTCCAATTGAATGACCATATGTATCATTTATGGATTTTAAATTGTCAATATCTATTAAAATTATGGAATTGAACATTTCTTTATTTATTTTAGTTTTACCTTTCTTAAAGTCTTCCCAAAAATTTCTGTTACATAATCCTGATAAGTTATCTTTATAAAAGTTTTTGATTATTTTATCATTGTTTTTCAAATAACCTATTTCAAGAATATATAAAATTTTATTATTTGTAATAATATTATTTATATTAATAAAGTAATTATTGTAAATATATTTGCTCTTTCGATTCAATTTAAATCTGTTTATGACTCTTCTCACAAGCCTGTTAAATCTGTCATTATCGAATTTTCTATTCGAATAAATTATTTTTAAATCATTATCTAATATTATAAATGCATTACTTTTAATGTTGCTATACATAAAATCCTCCTGATATATGCACGTCAATATATTATTTTCCAAATAGTATTTAATATTATAACACAATCTAATATTGATGACTATAGTCTGTAGACTAAAAGTTGTACACTTTAAAGAATAGTAACATAAGGAGGTGACAAAATTGAAGTTAAACGAAGCATTAGCATTAATGCTAAAGAAATATAGAACAGATTTGGGTTATTCTCAAGAAGAGTTTGCTTATAGATGTGGTTTAGACAGAACTTATATTAGTTTAATGGAAAGAGGCAAAAGAAATCCAACTATCAAAACAATTTTTATTATGAGTAAAAATCTAAATGTTAAACCAAGCCAATTTATAAAAGATATTGAAGAATTGGTTTCTGATTTATATTAATTATTTTTTACTCAAAAATTTCAATGAGAAATATAACATGATATTCTTTATCTTTTAACTGTTACATACTTACAAAAGATTAAATTGATAATATATTATTTATTAATAAGATAATAAGTATAACACTTGAAAAAACAAACCCTCAAAAATAACCTTTTTGTTACTTCGAGGGTTTGTTTTGAAACTACTCATATCTCAACCTATTTCACGAGTTCTTTCTGTTATAGAAACAAGTATTATATTCATTATACTTATTCCACCAACAATTAGTAAGATTGCTGCGATAGCTATTATATATTTCCATATTTTTAGTAATTGGAATAATTAGTATAAATATGATAATACATGGCAAATAAATAAAGAATTTATCAAAAATTTATAAAAAAAATTTCAAAAAAATAAATACTTTAAATTCTGTATAATTAGCCAACGGGGACGGTTCTGGTTGGCTCGTTTCGTACCAGTGAGAACCGTCCCCGTTGGCATTATTCATACCTCAACGCTTGGATAGGATCCAATTTTGATGCCTTATTTGCGGGGTACATTCCGAAAAATATACCAACTGCAGATGAAAAGACGAAAGCAATTAATACTGTCGAAAGTGAGATAACAGGAGTTATATTTAGTCTTGGACCGATAATACTTGCAAGTAATACACCCAATCCCATTCCAATTATTCCACCAATTAATGATATAATCAATGATTCAATTAAGAATTGAACTAAAATGTCTTTTCTTCTTGCCCCAAGAGCTTTTCTTATTCCTATTTCACGAGTTCTCTCTGTAACAGAAACAAGCATAATATTCATAACACCAATACCACCTACAATAAGTGATATAGCAGCTATTGAACTCATTATTGCAGTAAATATTCCAAGTATTTTATTAAACTGTTCCATCCAATTTATAAAACCTTCTGTTTTGTATTTATCACTACTTAAATTATGATGCATTAAACCAATAATCCTTTTAGAACTGGCTTGAGCAAAATCAAGTTGCTCTGTCTTATAAACCAAAACTCTTATCTGGTTTATATAAAACCTTTCTCCAAAAATCTTTTGAGCAAGAGTAATTGGCATTATTACTGTCACAATAGATTGCCCACCTGTCAGCATACTTAATGACTGCATTCCTTCGCCATCAAAGACACCAATTATAGTAGCACTTTGCATAGATGAAATAGTACCAATATTTATAGTTTTGCCGACACAATCAGTATATCCAAAAAGCTTCTTTGCAGATTGGCTATCAATTAAAGCAACATTCCTGTTATAAATTATATCTTTTTGATTTAGAAATCTTCCATACAAAATAGATATATTTGAAATTGAACTTAAATCTGCATTTCCAGAGATGATAAAAGCTCTTCTTGTAATTTTTTCAGTTTTTACAATGCCAGTAGTTTGAAATATTGGAGTTGCAGCCTTTATCTTATCTATTCTATCTTTTAAGTGTTCAGCATCTTTTATTGTAAAATAATCATTTTGAGAAATTTGAATATCATTCTTAAGCCTTATATCAAATATATTTACACCTATTTTCTCAAACTCACCAAGTATAGCTTTTTGCCCTCCCTGTCCTAATGACATAATTGTTATAACAGAAGAAATACCAATTATTATACCTAACATTGTTAGAAAAGCTCTCAACTTATTTGAAAATATGCTTTTTATAGATATCTTAAATATTTCAGCAAAAAACATATAAATCACCTACAAAATAATTCTATCGTTTACTAAATAGTCATCAACTATATTACCATCTTTAATCTTAATAATCCTTTTTGCATGCTTTGCAATATCATTTTCATGAGTTACCATAACTATTGTAGTACCTTTATTATTTAAGTTTTGAAAAATTTTCATTATTTCTAAACTTGATAAAGTATCAAGATTACCTGTTGGTTCGTCAGCTAATAGGAAAGAGGGATTCATCACAATAGCACGAGCAATTGCAATTCTTTGTTGTTGTCCTCCAGAAAGTTCATTAGGTTTATGATTTATCCTATCTTCAAGTCCAACACTTTTTAGTGCTTCTTGAACTCTAACTTTTCTAATTGTTGGTTTTATCTTTGCATAAATCATAGGAACCTCAACATTTTCATATGCATTAAGTTTTTTTAAAAGATTAAATGATTGAAATATAAAGCCAATTTCACTGTTCCTTATTTTTGCTAACTCCTCATCATTCATTTCAGACACAATCTTATTGTTCAATTTATAAACACCTGAAGAAGGTTTGTCCAAGCACCCAATAATGTTCATAAGTGTTGATTTACCAGATCCTGAGGGTCCCATAATTGCAACATATTCACCCTTATTTATTGAAAGTGAAACATTTTTTAGTGCTTCAAACTCTATTTTTCCATTATTATATACCTTCCTTATATTTTCTAATATAATCATTTTGTTTCTTCACGTCCTTTTATTTTGACCTTTGTTCCTTCTTGGACAGTTGCAGGCGGATTTAATATAACAATATCTTGTGAATTTAGTCCAAATATAACTTCAGTTTCAATGTCAGAAGATAACCCTGTTTTTATTTTTTTTAGATGAGCTGTATTATTTTCATCAACAATATACACCATTTCGTTACCATACTTATCAGTAATAATAGCTTCTGATGGAATTTTGAGTATATTTTCTTTCTTGCCTATTTCGATATTAACATCAACGCTGTAATTAGGCTTTAAAATATTTTTATCAATTATATCAACATTTATCTTGACAAATGTATCTACACCAGATTGTGTTATACTCTTTGTGGCAGAGGGGTTTATATAACTTACTATTCCTTTATATGCCTTATCAAGAAACTTTATTGTTGCTTTTTGGCCAACTTTTATACTTTGTGCATCATACTGATTTGCGTTAATCACTACTTGTAACTTATTCAGATTTTCTGTAACAACAACAGGTAACTGCATAGAAGTAAAATTATTTTCTTTAGCATTTATCTGCGTTACAGCTCCATATCCAGTAGCATATATATATTTTGGCTGTTTTGAAATATTATCTTTGATACTTTTAACATTTAAATAAGCTATTTCAACCTGTTTTTCTTGCAATTTTATTTGATCATCAATACTTGCTGCATTTTGTGATGATTGCAGGCCACTAATTTGATTTCCATATTGAATTTGATTTGACAATGAAGTTTGATTTTTTAATTTTTCCTTTGTCTTTTTTAGAATATCTAATTGAAGTTTTGCTATCTCATATTGTTTTTGAGCTATTTCAAGTTGAGTTGTATAGTCTTGAACTTCAAACTCAATTAATTTATCGCCTTTTGCAACAATATCACCTATATTAACATATATTTTTTTTACTTTGTTCGAGGAATAAGGATAATACTCATATTTTTCCTTTGACTCAACATCACCAGTTGTGGAAAAATTAGCAACAATATTTCCTATTAAAGCTTTGGATGTTATTACTTCAATACCATTATCAGATTTTTTAAAATAGGATAGTAAATAGAAAGTTATTACAGTAACAAAAATTACCATGATACCAATAATCAGTAATTTTCGCTTCAAAATAATCACCTCTTTTAAAAGTTTCTTAGGTTATTCAGTCAAATTTTTAATATCACTATATTGTAATCTCTAATTATTGTCAAATTTATTTTTATTGAGAGCCATTGGCTCTAATTTTCAAAAAATATGCTCTCATATTTTTGTATAATAAAAGTATATAATTATATCTACCCTTTAGAATAGGAGGAGAAGAATTGACACTTAATCTGTTAATTGTTGAAGATGAGGACCTAACAAGAGATTGTTTGCTTAATTATATTCCATGGAAAGAGATAGGTATTTCTGAAATAAAAACAGCCAAAAACGGTGAACATGCCCTTGAAGTTATAGAAGAGTATAAACCTGATATTCTACTATCTGATGTAAGAATGCCTAAAATGGATGGTATAGAGCTGTCAAAAAGAGTAAAAAATATTTATCCTGAATGCAAGATAGTTTTTATAAGCGGATATGCTGATAAAGAATATCTTCTTTCCGCAATCCAGCTAAATGCACTTAACTATATTGAGAAACCAATCAATATTGATGAAATTACTGAAACAATGAAAAAAGTAGTAGAAATTTGTATTAACCAAATGAAAAGAGAACAGATAACAAATAAGATTTTTGAAATGTTTAATGAAAATCTATGGTTGATACATAAAACAGTCATTTTTGAATTACTAAAACCAGATGTTGATATTAATACACTGGATAAATATGGTTTTGATTTAAATAAAAAATATATTCCAATAGTTGCTTTTCTAAGTTCAGATGATAATGGAAACAATGAAGTACTAATAAAAAACAATGAAGAGCTAATAGAAAAGATTATTGATAATAAGATAATTATGCCGTTTGATTTTTATGTTGCGTTTAGTGAATATAATCAGTTAATTTTTGTTATAAATTATTATATTAACCCTGAAATTGTCTTGGATATCTTAAAACAAAATCTTAAAGAGTCTTATAAAAATATTGATATTACTGTTGGGATAGGGAAAACAATTAATGATATAACAAAGTCAGGTGAAATAATAAAAGAACTTATTTTGTTCTTAAAAGTTAAACAATTTTATAATGGAAAGAATAAAACATATTATTTTGAAGACATCAGCCAAAACCATAAAATTGAAGATGTAGATAATAGAATTCATGATTTTGAAGAACTATTAAAAAATAACCAATTTGAACAAGCAAAAAAAATAGTAAATGATCTTAGCATATTATGTAATGAGAGAAAATACAAAGACATTGAAAAGGTAAAAGGAATATACTTGGAGTTTTTATTTAAAATCTATGAAGTAGGTAGAGAAAGAGGTCTAACAATTAAGCTTGAGAAAAAAGAAAGAAGCCATACTTGGAAAGTTATTGATAGAATACCTACACTATCTGAATTAGATCAATATATTTGCTTAACAATAGATGAGATATTTAATATCTTTAAGAATAGAGGGAAGTTGGATAAAAAGGTATATCAAATAATTTCATATATAAATGATAATTTTTCAGATAAAGAGTTATCAATTATGAAGATAGCAAATTATTTCTATTTTAGTCCTAACTATCTTTGCAATATTTTCAAAAAGGCAACAGGAAAAACAATAAACGACTACATAACTGAGGTTAGAATTGAAAAGGCAAAAGCTTTTTTAAAAGATAGATCAATAAAATTATACGAAGTGGCTGAAATGGTAGGGTTTGGAGATCCAAACTACTTTTCAAGTATTTTTAAAAAGAAGGTAGGAGTTACTCCATCTGTGTTTAAGGAGAGATTTTATTATGATTAAAAGGATTTTAGCTTTCATAAATAATTTGAGTATTAAATATAAGTTATTCATGGTTTTTATGACTATAATTTTCATTTCGTTTGGTATATTTTCTGTTCTTAATTATTTTATAGTAGGAAGAGATGTTGAAAAGCAAGCCATTTATTCTTCAAACAATATGTTAAATCAAACAGCATCTTCTTTAGAAAACAAGTTAACATCAGTTAGGAATGCTATGAATATTTTTGCTATAGATGAAACTTTGCAAAAACTTATAACAAAAACAACTGAGTTTTACCAAAACGATATAGGAAATTGGCTTATAGATGAAAGAGATATTGTAAGGATTTCATATGCAGCTTGCAGAAATTTTGGTATTGATAATATTACAATATACATGGCATCAGGACTTCCAACAATATACGAAAATGATACACTTCTTCTGTTCAAAAGAATAGAGCAAAGGCCTTGGTATAATGATATGATCAAAAATAACCAGATATATAAGTGGATGAAGTTAAAGGATATTGATCCAGATTCTACAAAGAACTACTTTTCGTTTATTAGACTTATTTCAGATACCAAGGATATCACAAAAAATATAGCAGCAATAAGGGCAGATATCGCAGAAGATAGTATTATTAGCATATTAGATATGGCAAGATTTACAAAATCAACTGTATCATTTATTGCCGATAGTCAAAACAAAGTGATATCTACATCTTCAAACAAGGATGACTTTTCTGCAATTAATTTAAAAGATATTATATCAAAAATAAATACTCAAAGGCTATCTTTTTTTGAAACAGAAAATAATAACAATAAATATCTAATTGGCAATAAGGAGATTGAAGGGACTGATTGGAGGCTTGTTATGGTAATTCCATATAATCAAATACATGAGCTCAACATAAAAACCTTAAAACAGGTTATTGCAATAATATTAATTATTACTCCGTTTACATTGATAATTACGTTATTTGCAGTAACCTCAAACACTAATAGAATTAAAAAACTCATTTACAGTATGAATAAGGTTACAAAAAAAGGAGATTTTGATATAAATATAAAGTCTGATAGTAACGATGAAATAGGTCAATTAATTGAAGCTTTTGATTTTATGATACAAAAGATAAAAGACCTTCTTAAAGAACAATATCTTTTAGGAAAAGAGATTAAAAATTTAGAATTAAAGGCACTTCAAGCCCAAATAAATCCTCATTTTTTATATAATACATTAGATCTTATAAATTGGATGGCTATCAAAAGTGGCAATAAAGATATTTCAAATATAATATCTTTACTTTCTAAATTTTATAAATTAAGTTTAAGTAAGGGTGAAGATATTGTTACTGTAAAAAATGAGATTGACCATGTAGTCACTTATGTTACAATTCAAAATTATAGATTTAATAACTGTATAAAATTGGAGGTTAATGTTCCTGAAAATATTTACAGAGTAAATATACCAAAGCTTACGCTACAACCATTAATTGAGAATTCAATAATTCATGGCATTTTAGAGAAAAATAATCAAAGCGGACTGATATCAATTGTTGCAGAAGAAAAACAAGATGAGGTTATTATATATGTAAAAGATAATGGGGTTGGTATACCTATTGATAGGCTTAATGAAATTGAAAATAACAGAGTAATTCAAAAAGAAGGGCACGGTTATGGGGTTAAAAACATTAATCAAAGATTAAAACTATATTTTGGAGATAATTATGGTCTTTTTTATGAAAGTAAAGAAAATGTTGGAACTACTGTTAAGATAGTCATTCCTAAGTATTTTTAAAAGATTAAGATTTTAAAGAATATATTAATTTTATCATATATGCATGAATTATTATTAAACATATAATTTTGATTGTAAGAAATATATAAAAAGTTTGTCTATAAACAACAAAGGAGTGACAGTATTGAGCTTAAAAAAAGAAAGCTTTTTTAATGAGCTTAAAAAAAATAAAGTTTTATATTTGATGTTTCTGCCCATTATTCTCTATTATATACTTTTTGCTTATATACCAATGGGTGGAATTATTGTTGCTTTTAAAGATTACAATTATCAAGATGGTATACTATTTAGCCCATGGAATGGGTTTAAAAACTTTGAGTACTTCTTTACTTCAGGTAAAGCTTGGCTTGTTACAAAAAACACAATATTCTACAATTTAATATTTTTAGGTTCATATACAATTTTTTCGGTAGCATGTGCAATAATGCTTGCTGAAATGGCTGGCAAGTTTTTCAAAAAATTTGCACAATCGGTTATGTTCCTACCTTATTTTATTTCTTGGGTTGTTGTTGCTGCCTTAATATATAACTTTTTTAACTATGATTATGGTTTTGTTAATACATTAATAAAGAGTTTTGGAGGACAGCCAATAGATATATACACTAACCCAACATATTGGTATTTCATACTACCTATACTTTATGTTTGGAAATGGGTGGGATATGGAACTGTTTTATACCTTGCAGCAATAATGGGAATAGATGAAGAATGCTATGAAGCAGCAATAATTGATGGGGCAAACATTTTCCAAAGAATATTTCATATTACAATACCTATGTTAAAACCAACAATGATTATATTAATCTTACTTGCTTTAGGAAGAATACTTCGTGGTGAATTCGACATGTTTTATCAGGTTGTTGGTAATAATCCATTACTACTTGATTATACAGATATCATAGATACATTAGTATTTAGGAGTCTTATGCAAATTCAAGATATAGGGATGTCCTCTGCTGCTGGAGCATATCAATCTCTCCTATGTTTTGCAATTATTATGTTAGTTAACTGGCTTGTTAGACGATATGATAAAGATTATGCATTATTCTAAAAGAATCTGAGGTGACATAAATTTGAAAAAAGGTAATGATTATATCATTTTTAATGTAATAGCATATACTTTTATATCTTTATTAGCACTTTTTACACTGCTACCTTTTGTGATAATGATAATGAGTTCCTTTGCATCTGAGCATTATATAATAAATCATGGTTATACACTTTTCCCAAAAGAGTTTTCGCTAAATGCATACCAAACTATTTTTCAAAATCCACAAAGGATATTTAGAGCATACGGTGTAACCTTATTTGTTACAATTATTGGAACATCTATTTCATTGTTTTTATCATCAATGGCTGCTTATGTTATGTATCGAAAAGATGTAAAGTATAGAAATGGCCTTGCATTCTTTCTATATTTTACAACCTTATTCAATGGAGGACTTGCACCATATTACTTAATTTTAACAAACTATTATCATCTTAAAGATTCAATACTTGTATTAATACTTGTTCCAATGTTTAGTGTATTTAACATACTTATTTTAAGAAACTTTATTAAAGGCTCAATTCCAGAATCGTTAGTAGAATCAGCTAAGATTGATGGGGCTGGTGATTTTAGGATATTTATAAGAATTATTTTACCTCTATCAAAACCAGCACTTGCTTCGATAGGACTTTTCACAGCACTAAATTATTGGAATGACTGGTGGACGCCTATGATGTTTATTGAAAAACAAAATCTATTTCCTCTACAATATACACTTTATCTAATTCTTTCAAGTGTAAATATTGCTGCTAATATTTTAAGCCACGTAACCAGGTTTGATATGCCAAAAGAAACTATAAAGCTTGCAATGACTGTTGTTGCAACAGGGCCAATAATTCTTTTGTATCCATTTGTTCAAAGATACTTTGTAAAGGGGATAACATTAGGAGCAGTAAAAGGTTAAAAGAGGTTTTTACAGGAGAATTTTCTCCTGAAATATATAAAACAAAAAGGGGAGGCTAAATTAATGAAGAAGGTTAAAGCTATATCACTAATCTTAACTGTTTGTTTTGTAATAAGTATTTTAGGTTCTTCGGTATTTGCATCATCTAAAAAAGTGGCACCTGGTTTTGATGCAAGCATCGATATTTCAAAGCCAGTAAAGCTAACAGGATATCTTTTGGGTGATGCTCCAGCAGGAATGCCAGAAGTAATGAAAAAACTTAATGAAAAACTTAAAAAAGACATTAACGCAACAATGGAGATTAACTACATAGGTTGGGGAGACCTAAACTATAAGTATCCATTAGTTCTTGCTTCTGGGGAAAATGTTGACTGGATATATACAGCAAACTGGGCATTTTATGCTCAAGAAGCTATAAAAGGTGGATTTAAGGCACTTACAACTGATATGCTTAAGAAGTATATGCCAAGACATTATAAAGTTATGCCGCAAGCAGGATGGAAACAAGCATTAATAAAAGGTAAAGTATATATGATACCAACAGCAACACCAGATAGAAAAAGCAGTTGTTTGATTATAAGAGAAGACTTAAGACAAAAATATGGGGTACCAGAAATAAAAAGATACACAGATATTGAACCATATTTAGCAGCAATCAAGAAGAATGAACCCACAATGACTCCAATGAATTTAGATAGTCAATATGATACAGGCAATGCTTATTGGTATCTAATTTATGAATCAGGTGAATACCTGCAAGATGCTGCGAGAGTAACATCTGGAGGGACAGGTCTTTATACAAGCATTTATGCAACAAAACCAGAAGTTTACTATATAATGGACAACAAAGTATTCCCAAGATTTAAGAAAGCAGCACAGACAATAAAATCATGGTATGACAAAGGTTATATTAACAAAAACGCATTTGCAAATAAGGTAAGAAGTAAGGACTCATTTGATCAAGGCAAATCAGCTGTTGGATTTGGTAATACTCAAGATATTCAATCCAACTTAGCAAATGCTAAAGCAAAAGGATGGAAGGTAAAAGTAATACCTGTTGTTGACGCAAAAGGGCATTATCCTGCAGATCCATATCTAAATAATGGTGTTGCACTTGTTGCAAAAACAAAGAATGCTGAAAGAGCACTTATGGCATTAGACTTAATTATGGAAGAAAAATCATACAATTATTTAGTATACTTCGGAATAGAAGGAAAGAACTATATAGTTAAAAATGGTAAAATTGATCTACCTGCAGGTGTTACAGCAGATAAAAATACTTATCCACCAGATGCGGCTGGATTCTGGTTTACTAATAAAGATCAACATCTACCACTTGCATCATGGGATAGTGATTATATAGCATTAAGAGAAAAGGTTAAAAAATCATTATATAATGATATGTTAGCAGCATTTTCACTTGACCAAACCAATATCAAAACAGAGATTGCTAACTTAAATCAAGTAATTGTACAATATATGACACCAATTCAAATAGGTATTGTAAAAGATGTTGATTCTGCATTTGCTACACTGGATAAAAAACTAAAGGCAGCAGGTGTTGAAAAGGTAAAGAAAGAAGTTTTAAAACAAATTGGACAGTATATGGATTCAATAAAATAAGAAGATATCAATCAAATTAAAAAAGAAGAAGGACTTATAAGTAAATAAACTTATAGGTCCTTTTTTCTATCCTAACGCTACCAATATAGTTCCAACTGCAATAAGAAAAACACCAATTGATCCTATTAGGCTTAACTTTTCACCTAAAAATATTACTGATAAAATAACAGCTAAAACAACACTCAATTTATCAACTGGGGCAACTTGCGATACCTTTCCATATTTTAAAGCAACAAAATAAAAAAGCCAAGACATTGCACCTGCTACACCACTCAAAATAATAAAACTCATGGTTTTTTTATTTTGTATAATTAATGGAATTTGATTTAATTTTCCTTGAAAAATAATAACTAATACTAAAAATATTGCCATAATAATAGCTCTAATTGCAGTAGCAGTATTAGCATCTATGCCTTTTAAGCCTATTTTGCCAAAGATAGATACTAATGCTGCTGAGGCTGCCGACAACAACGCAAAAACAAGCCACAGATAATTCATTTACAAATCCTCCAAAAACAACACATGTTATTTATTTAATAATATTTTAAACCAAAATATATTGTAATTAAAAAAATTTTTTAATATAATAGTATAGAAAACAATTTCATGTTATCGTTTTCTATACTGAAAAAATATATTTTATAAAATAAATTAATACAATAAATTTATAAAATAAATTAACTAAATATTTAACAAAATCAAAGAGGTGTAAGAATGGCAACAATTAAAGATGTAGCAAAACATGCAGGTGTATCTGTCACAACTGTTTCGAGAGTAATTAATAATTCTGCACCAGTTAATCAAGAAACAAAGCAAAGGGTATTAAAGGCTATTGAAGAATTAAACTTTTCACCAAGTATTATAGCTCAGGGATTAAGAACAAAAAGGTCAAAAACAATTGGGTTTTTAATGCCTGACTATTTAAACCCATTTTATCATGAACTTTTAAAGTATCTTGAAGATGAAGCGAGAAAAGAAGGATATCATATATTACTTTCATCGACTGGTGATGACTATTCTTATGAGATTAACTATATTAATGATTTAATAAATAGAAATATTGATGGAATTATTATATGTTCATACAGCGGTTCAGAGAATACAATAGATTATCTTCTTAATCTTTCTAAGAAAATGCCAGTAGTTTTTTTGGATAATATAAATGTTAGATCTTCAGTAAATGCAGTTTTCACAGATGGGTATAAAGGCATAAAGGAGGTTACTCAACATCTTATAAAACTTGGGCATAGAAAAATTGCTTTTATAAAAGGACTTTCAAAATATAAGGTAGCAAACGACAGATTTTTAGGATTTATGGATGCATTAAAAGAAAATGAAATTCCTATTCTTAATGATTATATATTCGAAGGTGATTATAATATAAAAAGTGGCTATGAAGCTGCTCAATATTTCTTATCATTAAATAACATTCCAACAGCAATTGTTTCTTCAACCGATCTTATGGCAATAGGTGCAATAAATTATATAAAATCAAAAGGGCTTGAAATTCCACAGGATATAGCTATTGCCGGTTTTGATGATATCTATTTAAGTAAAATAGTAAGCCCACCTCTAACTACATATAAGCAACCTATAAAGCAAATTGCAAAACAAACTATTAGTCTTTTTATTCACAAGCTCAACCACCCAAGATCAAAAAATAAACAAATAAAATTAGAGGGGCAGTTATTAATTCGATACTCAACAGATATTAATGCATCAAAAATTGAGCTAATAGAGTAATTACAAAATATATTATTGAAAGAGGTGTTTTCATGGGAAGTGTAAATTTTCTAGCATTTGATTTGGGTGCTAGTAGTGGAAGGGGTATGATAGGCAAATACGATGGAAGTAAGATACAGCTTGAAGAGATTCATCGATTTGAAAACCAACCTGTAAGTATTTTAGGAAGTATATATTGGGATGTTTTAAGGCTCTTTCATGAAATTAAACAAGGAATTCTAATTGTCAAAAATAGCTTTAGCCAAGAAATTAAATCGCTTGGTATTGACACTTGGGGGGTAGACTTTGGATTATTAGATAATAATGGTAACCTGCTTATGAATCCATATCATTATAGAGATAGAAGAACTGAAGGAATGCTTGAAAAAGCAACAGAGTATGTAAGCCTTGATAAGATTTATAACAATACAGGCATTCAAATAATGAGAATAAATACCATATTTCAGTTACTTTCTATGAAAGAATATCACAATCATATCTTAGAAAAATGCTCCACATTATTGATGATGCCTGATTTATTAAACTATTTTTTAACAGGTATAAAATCAACAGAATACACCATTGCCTCAACAACAGAATTATTCAGTATGAAAGAAGGGAAATGGGCAGAAAATTTGATTGAGAAATTTAAATTACCTATTAACATTTTCATCAATACAGTTATGCCAGGTACTGTATTAGGTAATATATCTAAAAGTGTCTCTGAAGAGTTTGGACAATATATTAATTTTCCTGTTGTTTCTGTTGCATCTCATGATACTGCTTCTGCTATTGCAGCAATACCAGTAATTGATGAAAAAGATTATGCATATATAAGTTCAGGTACATGGTCATTAATGGGTGTAGAAATTGAAAAGCCTATTATAAATCAAAAAACATTTAATAAAAACTTTACTAACGAAGGTGGTGTTAACAATACAATAAGATTTCTTAAGAATATTATGGGGCTTTGGCTGATACAGGAATGTAAAAGGCAGTGGGAGAGAGAAGGAGAAAAAATAAGCTATTCTGATTTTGACATGCTTGCTTCAAGTGCAACGCCTTTAAAGGCCTTCATAAATGTAGATTATTCTAATTTTGAAACACCTGGTAACATGCCAAAAAGAATTATTGAATATGTAAAAAATACTAATCAACCATTATTGGAAACTAAAGGTGAGATTATAAGATGTATAAAAGAAAGCCTTGCTTTTAAATATAGAAGTACAATAGAAGATATTGAAGAAATATTAGGCAAAAAATTAAATGTAGTACATATAATAGGTGGTGGTATTAAGGATAAAATGTTATGTCAATTTACTGCAAATGCTACTAAGAAAACAGTTATTGCAGGCCCTGTTGAGGCAACATCACTTGGAAATATATTGCTACAAGCAATAGCACTAAAAGAAATAAAAGATATAAATGAGGCGAGGCAGGTTGTGAAAGACTCAATAGAATTAGAAATCTATACACCTAAAGATACTGAAGATTGGGACTGTGCCTATGAAAAATACCAAAAAGTAATTAACTTAAAGTGAGGGAGAAAAAATGGGAAAAGAAAAAAATGTTATTGAAAACTACAAATACGCAAAAGAGGCATATTCAAAATGGGGCATTGATACAGATAAAGTGATTGAAAAGCTAAAAGATATTTCAATATCAATTCAATGCTGGCAAGGCGATGATGTAACAGGTTTTGAGAATATTGGTGTAAATCTAAGTGGTGGCATACAGGTTACAGGTAATTATATAGGAAAAGCCAGAAATCCACAAGAATTAAGACAAGACCTTGATAAAGCTCTTTCTCTAATCCCTGGAAAGCACAAAGTAAACCTACATGCAATATATCTTGAATCAGATGGCGAAAAAGTTGATAGAAATGAAATAAAACCTGAACATTTTAAAAATTGGGTAAGTTGGGCTAAGGGAAAAGGTATTGGGCTTGATTTCAACCCTACATTTTTTTCACATCCAAAAAGTAGAGATGGTTTGACGCTAAGCCATCCAAAAAAAGAGATAAGGGACTTTTGGATTGAACATGGAAAGGCTTGTAGGAGAATAGGTGAATACTTTGGTAAAGAATTAAATAAAACATGTATAACAAATATATGGATACCAGATGGATACAAAGATACTCCAATTGACAGATTATCACCGAGAGAAAGATTAAAAGAGGCATTAGATGAAATACTAAAAGAGGAAATATCAAAAGAATACAATATTGACTCGGTTGAAAGTAAACTTTTTGGAATTGGATCAGAAAGCTATGTGGTAGGTTCGCATGAATTTTACATGGGTTATGCAATTAAAAACAATGTAATGCTTACACTTGATAGTGGACATTTTCATCCAACAGAATCAATAGCAGACAAGATATCATCTATTCTATGCTATATTGATAAAATCCTTTTGCATGTAAGTAGACCTGTAAGATGGGATAGCGACCATGTTGTTATATTTGATGATGAACTAAATGCCATTATGAGCCAAGTAGTAAGAGGGAATTTTGAGGATAGAGTATATATTGCACTTGATTATTTTGATGCAAGCATTAATAGAATTGCTGCTTGGGTAATTGGAGCAAGAAACACATTAAAAGCCTTACTAAGAGCATTATTAGAGCCAACAGAGCTACTAAAACAATATGAATTAGATGGTGATTTTACGTCAAGACTTGCACTATTAGAGGAATTTAAAACATATCCATTTTCAGCAGTATGGGACTATTACTGTTTAGAACAAGATGTTCCAATACAAGAAAAGTGGCTTGAAGAGGTCAAAAAATATGAGCAAGATGTTCTATCTAAAAGAGTATAATAAATGTATATAAATGTTAAAAATCTGATAGAAAGGGTGTAAAATTTACATGAAGTATATAGAACTAAGAGAGCAAATTTGTGATATTGGTAAAAGAATATACAACAAAGGCTTTGTTGCTGCAAATGATGGTAATATTTCCATAAGAATATCTGAAAATGAGGTTTTGTCTACCCCAACAGGTGTTAGCAAGGGATTTATGAAACCTGAGATGTTGATTATTACAGATATGCAAGGCAATTTAATTGAAGGTGAACTAAAACCAACATCAGAATTAAAAATGCATTTGCAGGTATACAGAGAAAGAGAAGATGTAAACTCAGTAGTTCATGCACATCCACCCTATGCAACAACATTTGCTGTATTAGGTAAACCACTTACAAAGCCTATAATGCCTGAGGCAATTTTATTCCTTGGCTATGTTCCTGTTGTAGAATATGGAACACCTTCAACAAAAGAGATACCAGAAAAACTTTCAAAGTATCTTCATGAATTTGATGCTTTTTTGCTTGAAAACCATGGGGCTTTGACAGTAGGAGAAAACTTAGAAAAGGCATATTTTAAAATGGAATCAATGGAGTTTTATGCACAAGTTCTTTATCTTTCTGAAAGTATTGGTAAGCCTCAAGAGATTTCCCAAGAGAATATAGACAAGTTAATTGAATTAAGAAAAAGCTTTAACATAAAAGGTAAATATCCTGGAATTTATAAGAAATAAAATGGGGTGAGAGATATGAGTATAAAAGTATGTAATTTAAAATGTGAATATAAAAAGAACCCTATTGGTATTGATACAAAAAATCCAAGGTTTTTCTGGCAAATTGAATCAGATAAACTAAATTGCTTACAAACTGCTTATCATATTATTGTATCAAGAGATATGAACTTTAATGATATTGTTTGGGACTCATCTAAAGTATACTCAGATGAGTCAATACATGTCGAATATAAAGGCAAAGAATTACAACCAAGAACAAGATACTATTATAAAGTAAAGGTATGGGATAATAACCAAAACCAATCAGAATGGAGCAATATAAGTTTTTTTGAAACAGGGCTTTTAGATAACAGTGCATGGATTGCTGAATGGATTACAGTAGATGAAAGCCATATAAATGTAGAATCATGTCCATACTTTAGAAAGGAATTTAAAACATCTAAGAAAGTCAGAAATGCAAGGGTTTATATAACTTCATGCGGATTATATGAACTTTATCTAAATGGTAAAAGGTGTGGTGATTATTATTTTACTCCAGGATGGACAAGTTACAAGAAAAGGGTGCAATATCAGACATATGATGTAACTGAGCTTATAAATGAGGAAAATGCAATAGGAGTTATTTTAGGGCCAGGCTGGTACAAAGGTAATATTGGTTTTGGTGGGCAAAGGAATTTTTATGGAGATAGATTAGCACTACTCTTTCAAATGCATATTGAATATCAAGATGGCACAGAAGATATAATTACCTCTGATAATACATGGAAGTATTCATTTGGTCCTATTCTACTTTCAGAAATATACCATGGTGAAAGGTATGATGCAAATCTTGAACTTATAGGTTGGGATAAAGTACATTATAATGATAGTACATGGGAATGTGCTAAGTTGTATAATTATCCTAAAAATCATATTATTGCACATGAAGGTGCTTTTGTTAGAAAGATTGAAGAGATAAAACCTGTTGAGTTTATTATAACTCCGAAAGGAGAAAGAGTTATTGATTTTGGTCAGAACATGGTTGGATGGGTTAGATTTAAAGCTACTGGTAATAAAGGGGATAAGGTTATTATTAAACATGCTGAGGTTTTAGACAAAGAAGGTAATTTTTACACCACTAATTTACGAAGTGCAAAACAAACCATAGAATATATTCTAAAAGGAGAAGATTATGAAGTATTTGAACCTCATTTTACTTTCCAAGGATTTAGATACATATTGTTAGAAGAATATCCAGGAGAAATTAATTTAGAAAACTTTACAGGAATAGTTCTACATTCAGATATGGAGGAAACAGGGTATTTTGAATGTTCTAATGACTATATAAATAAACTTCAACATAATATAAAATGGGGCCAGAAAGGTAACTTTTTAGATGTCCCAACTGATTGTCCACAGAGGGATGAAAGGCTTGGATGGGCAGGTGACTGCCAAGTATTTATTAATACTGCATGCTTTAATATGAATACTGCTTCATTCTTTACTAAGTGGCTTCATGATTTAAAAGCTGATCAACTTGCAAATGGTGGGATTCCGTATGTTATTCCTAATGTGCTCGAAGAAAGGGCACATTCTTCTGCAGCATGGGGAGATGCGGCAACAATTTGTCCTTGGACAATATATCTTTATTATGGAGATAAAAGACTACTTGAAGAACAATATGAAAGTATGAAAGCTTGGGTTGAATATATAAGAAATCAAGGCGATAATGAATACCTATGGAATACAGGTTTTCATTATGGAGATTGGTTAGGGCTTGATGCAAAGGAAGGGAGCTATATAGGAGCTACTCCAAAAGATTATATAGCAACAGCTTTTTATGCTTATTCTACTAAGATAGTTAGAGATGCTGCATTAATATTAGGGAAGGTAAATGAGGTCAGGGAATATAATAAACTGTTAAACAATATAGTAAATGAATTTAACAAAGAATTTGTTACACCAAATGGAAGACTTGCAGCTCCAACGCAAACAGCCCATGTTCTTGCCCTTATGTTTGATTTAGTTGATGATAAGATAAAACCAAGGATTGCTAAAACATTAAATGATATGATTGTCGAAAATGATTACCACTTGACTACCGGATTTGTTGGGACACCATATATTTGCCACGTACTTAGCGAATATGGATATCATGAAACAGCAGTTAAACTTCTATTGCAAGAAAGTTACCCATCATGGCTTTATCCAATTACAAAAGGAGCTACAACAATTTGGGAACATTGGGATGGAATAAAACCAGATGGTTCATTCTGGAGTGCAGATATGAACTCCTTTAATCATTATGCTTATGGATCTATTGGTGACTGGATGTATAAGGTTTTAGCTGGAATTAATTATGATGATATAAAACCGGCATTTAAGCATATTAAAATTAATCCTAAAAACAGCTTTAAGTATTTTTCGTATATAAAATCTTCTTACAAATCTCTATATGGAATAGTTAAAGTAAATTGGGAAGTCTTAGACCACAGTATAAAATTTTTCATTGAAATACCGGCAAATACATCTGCAGAAGTATTTTTACCTTTAGCTAAAATAGATACTTTATACAATGAGGAAAAAATACTTTTAAAAGATTTCTTTGGCAGTGAAATCTTCCAAGAAAATAATGGTGTAAGATTTAATATTGGGTCAGGTAAGTATTATTTTGAATACACTATAGATTAAAAAATATGCCTCTTTATTCATTTGATAATGCACAAAAATTGTGCTAAAATATCAATAATAAAGAGGCTATTTTTGTAAAATAAAAAAGGAGGTAATGTTATGGGTATAATGGAGATTTATCAAGCTGGTGTTAATTTGGGTGGTTGGATTTCACAGTATAGCAAGTTAGAACATGAACATTTTAAAAGCTTTATTACAAAAAAAGATATTGAGCAAATTGCATCATGGGGAATGGACCATGTAAGGATACCATTTGATTATCCTGTTGTTGAAGATGATGAAAAACCTTATGAATATAAAGAAGAAGGCTTTTTGTATATTGATAACTGTATTAGTTGGTGCAAAGAATATGGGCTTAATATTGTTCTTGATATGCACAAAGCTCCTGGATATAGTTTTGGAACTTTAGAAAGCAATACTTTATTTTCAGATGAAAGAATGCAAGATAGGTTTATTAAGCTATGGCAATTTATTGCTAAAAGGTATATAAATGAAAGAGATAATGTTATTTTTGAGTTATTAAATGAGGTAGTTGATTCTAATAGTGATAGGTGGAATAAATTAGCACAAAAGACTGTTGAGGCTATAAGAGAGATTGACAAAGATAGATATATTATTATTGGTGGAAATAATTATAACTCTGTATACGAGCTTAAAAATATCAATATATTAGATGATGACAAAATAATATATAACTTCCACTTCTATGAGCCATTTTTGTTTACACACCAAAAGGCTAGTTGGACAGAAATGACAAGACTTCTTAATCAAGAGCAACATTATCCAGGTAGATATGTTGGTATAAAAGAGTTTGCTGAAAAATATCCAAAATATGCTCATCTAAAAGAAATTGAGAATCAGATTATGGATATAAACCTACTTAAAAAACATCTTGAACCGGCTGTTGAATTTATGAAAAGTACAAACAAACCTTTATACTGTGGTGAATATGGAGCAATTGACCATGCACCTTTACAAAGTAGAATAAATTGGCATAAAGATATTGTAGAGCTACTAAAAGAACTTAAAATAGGTAGGGCTTGTTGGTCATATAAATCAATGAATTTTGCATTGGTTGATAAAGACAGCAAAGTTGTTTCAGAAGAGTTAATCAAAATTGTAAGTAATAAATAATAATGATTTTAAAGACGATTTTGTTACTTTTTGTAGCTTAATCGTCTTTTCTTTTTTATAACAAATTAATACAAAAAAAGAGTATTAATTGGTTAACATAAAGTTTAAAATGGGTATAAATATTTAAAAAGGCTTTTTATAAATTATAAATAATTGGGAGGGGTCTTTTTTTATGAAAAGAATTTTAATTGTTGATGATGCAGCATTTATTAGAGCATCATTGAGGCAACTTTTAGAGAAAAATGGTTTTGAAGTAGTCGGAGAGGCAAATGATGGTAATACTGGGGTATTAAAGTATTTTGAATTAAAACCTGATATTGTTCTTATGGATATAACAATGCCAAATATGAATGGTATTGATGCCATAAAAGAAATAAAAAAAGGTGACTCAAAAGCTAAGATAATTGTTGTTTCAGCAATGGGACAAGAATCGTTTGTGAAAGATGCAATATTGAGTGGAGCAATAAATTTTATAGTAAAGCCTTATAAAGAAGAACATTTAATTATGGCATTGAATAAAATCAATTAGATGTCTATAAATGTTTAAAAGGGGGACAGAGTATGACTTTTGGTATTTCTGACCCAATGTTTGAACTTTTTATTTCAGAAACAAATGAGCTTCTTACAGAGCTTGAACTTATATTAATATCAAATGAAGATAAAAGACAATTTAGCAAAGATGATATAGATAATATTTTTAGAATAATGCATACAATAAAAGGCTCTTCAGCCATGATGTCAATTAAAAGTATTTCAGAGACTGCACATCTTTTAGAGAGTTTATTTTCTTTACTAAGAGAAAGTAATTGTATTGACTATGATTGTTCGGAAATTTCAGATATTGTTCTTGAAGCAATTGATTACTTTAGAGCAGAGATAATCTCTATTCAGCAATGTAATGAACAAAAATTAAATCAATCATTAATAGAAAAAATTAACAATTCCTTTGAAAAATTAAAAAGCACCCCAAGAGAAAGCTCGGATAAAACAGGTATAAAAAAAGATAATGCCGATGATGAAAACTGTCTTACATATAGGGCTATTATTTATTTTGTAGATGATTGTGGCATGGAAAATATTAGAGCCTTTACTTTACTCAATAATATAAAGGATTTATTTAACATAAAATTATATAAACCATCAGATATTTTAGAAAATAACAATACTGCTGCAGAAATAAAGAAAAATGGATTTGAACTTATTTTTACAACAAATAAAAATGAGAAAGAAATTTATGATATTATTAATAGCAATTTATTTATAAAAAACATAAATATTCAAATAATGCAAGAAAAAAGTCAAAAATATTACTCTTATAATTCATTTAAACAAAACTTTATAAGTGTAAGTGTACACAAGCTTGATAAACTTTTGGATTTAGTTGGTGAGCTTGTAACAACAGAAGCAATGGTTATACAAAATGAAGATGTTCAAAGACTTGATAATAGAAATTTTCAAAAAGCAATAAATCAATTAAAAAAGATAACCAATGAGCTGCAAGATACTGTCATGTCTATTAGAATGGTTTCACTATCATATATTTTTCAACAAATGCAAAGAATTGTTAGAGATATGAGTAGAAAATTAAATAAAAAAGTAACTTTAGAAATTATTGGAGAAGAAACTGAAGTTGATAAAAATGTTATAGAAAATATATCAGATCCATTGATACACCTTATTAGAAATGCAGTTGATCATGGTATAGAAACGCCAGATCAAAGAATACAAAAAGGAAAAAATGAAACAGGTAAAATTACTTTAGAAGCCAAAACTATAGGTAACAATGTTTATATATTTGTGAAAGATGACGGAAGGGGGTTAGATAAAGAAAAAATTTTAAAAAAGGCTATATCGTTAGGTTTAATAAAAGACCAAAAGCAAGAGCTTACCGAAAAAGAAATTTATTCTTTTATATTCAAACCTGGTTTTACAACCAAAGATGAGGTAAGTGAGTTTTCTGGACGTGGAGTTGGTATGGATATTGTTTTGAAAGATTTAGAAAAGATTAATGGTTCAATTACCATAGAAAGCGAAAAGGATAAAGGAACAACATTCATTTTAAAGATACCTCTTACTTTAGCGATACTTAACTGTATGGCGGTAAATGTAGGTAATACAACATTTACAATACCTACCTCTTTTGTTGTTGAATGCTTTAGGCTAACAAAAGATAATTTGATAATTGACCCAGATGGAAATGAGTTTGTTTACATAAGAGGAAATGTTTATCCGCTTGTTAGAATAAATAAGCTTTTTTCTATAACTAATGCTGTTGAAGAAATTGACCAAGGTATAGTGATTATGGTTCAAAATGATGATAAAAACATTGCGATTTTTGTTGATAGATTAATTGGTGAACAACAAATAGTAGTAAAACCACTACCTAAATACTTGCACAATGTAAATAGACTTATGGGACTAAGTATTCTTGGAGATGGAACTGTAAGTTTAATTCTTGATATATCAAAACTTATATAAATCGGGGTGATTATATGTTTGATATGAATGAAGGCAACATAGAAAATATTGAAGATACCCAAAAAGATAAGTACCTGACTTTTTGTCTTGATAATGAAACATTTGGAATTGAGATAAGATTTGTATCAGAAATTATTAGCCTTCAGCCAATTACACCAATACCTGATGTTTCTTTGTATATAAAAGGTGTTATAAACTTGCGAGGCAAGATTATACCTGTTATTGATGTTCGTTTGAGATTTAACAAACAAGCAATTGAATATAATGATAGAACATGTATTATTGTTATTAATATTAAAGATATCTTTGTAGGCCTTATTGTTGATACTGTGTCTGAGGTATTAACTATACCACCACAGGATATAATTCAACCACATCAATATGGAAATTTAGCACATAGCAAATTTATTAAGTTTATTGGTAAAGTAGGCGATAATGTAAAGCTAATAGTCGATTGCGAAAAATTAGTAAATAATGAACTGGAGGAGATGCAAAATGAAGTGGTTCAATAATCTGAAAGTAGCAGTTAGACTTTTTATTACATTTGCCGTATTAAATTTATTTATAGTAATTATAGGGATTGTAACAATAAGTACAATTTTTAATATTGATAATAAACACGCATTAAATTATAAAGAATATGGTATATCTACTGGTTATATAAATAATGCTGCATACAATTTTGTTAGAATAAGAGTAAAATTAAGAGATTTGGTATTATTAGAAGATTTAAATTCCGTAAATACTATTATTTCTGATATAAATTTATATAATGAAGAAATGAATAAAAATTTAAATCTATTTAAAAATACAATTGCTAAAGGTTCTGACGATGAGCAACAATTTGAGAGCTTAATTCAACAAATTGAACAATATAATCAAGTGAAAGATGAAATAATTAATGCCATTACAATTAACAAAGATTTTAAAAAAGCAAAAACAATTATGTATGACAACAGAGTAAAAACTATTGCCTCTGAAACAGACAAAAAGTTTGAAAACTTAGCAAATAACAAAATACAAACAGGCAATAAAATAATAAAAGAAATATCCAAACAAATAAAAAATCAAACTATTGGTTTTGTTATTGCAATTTTAGTTATTGTCATTTTATCAATAATAATTTGTATACTTATTGCAGGTGGCTTATCAAAACCACTAACAAAATTAGTTGAAGTAGCAAATAAGATATCAAAAGGAGAAACAAATATCAATATTGATGTTAACACCAAAGATGAAATAGGTGTACTGTCAAATGCTTTCAAGAATATGGCTGAAACAATTAATAGATTAATTAATGAATTATCTAAACTTACTCAAGCTACCGAAGATGGTAATTTATCAAAGCGAGTTGATGCAAATCTATTTGAAGGAAGCTTTAAGGATATAATCAATGGAATAAATAATACATTAGATACTGTTATTGAACCAATTAAAGAGGTTTCATTTGTATTGGGAGAATTAGCAAACGGAAATCTCGACAAAAAAATATCTGGGAACTATAAAGGCGATTTGTCAATATTAAAAGATGCCACAAATAATATGGTAGACTCTTTGAAGTTATATATTTCCGAAATATCTAATGTTCTTGATAGTATTGCTGATAAAAACCTTAATGTTAGTATTAATATTAAATTTAAAGGAGAATTTATTAAAATAGAACAATCACTTACGCTTATTATCAATGCATTAAATGAAATTATAAATGAAATAAATAATTCAACTAATATAGTGAATCTTGGTGCAACGCAAGTTGCAGCAACTAGTCAGTCTTTAGCAAATGGAGCTACTGAACAAGCTGCTTCAATTGAAGAAATAAGTGCATCACTTGAGGAAATATCAAAAGGAACAAATAATACAGCCCAAAGAGCAAAGGAAGCAAATCATCTTGCTAAAATTGCCAATGAAAATGCGCAAAAAGGTTCAAACCATATGAAAGATATGATAAATGCAATGTATGAAATAAATAATTCATCAAATGATATTTCAAAAATAATTAAGGTTATAGATGAAATTGCATTCCAGACAAATATATTAGCTTTAAATGCTGCAGTAGAGGCAGCAAGGGCTGGGCAATATGGTAAAGGCTTTGCTGTTGTAGCTGAAGAAGTAAGAAACTTAGCACAACGTAGCTCTAATGCAGCAAAAGAAACTACAACCTTAATTGAAAATTCAATAGGTAAAGTGAAAGAGGGAACAAGAATTGCTGAAGAAACATCAAAAGCTTTAGGAGATATTGTTGAATCAGTAAATAAAGTGGCTGACATAATGGGACAAATTGATATGGCTTCACAACAGCAAGCTGCAGCAATAACTCAAATTAATCAAGCTATACAACAAGTAGCACAAGTAACACAATCCAATTCGGCAGCAGCACAAGAAGCAGCAGCTTCAAGCGAAGAACTTCAAAGTCAAGCAGAAGTTCTTTCAAATATTGTTTCTTCATTTAAAGTAAAGAAATAAATATATGAAAGTGAGGACGAAAGTTATAAATAATTCGTCCTCATTTTTTTTAGCTAAAATAAAGTGTAATTTTAAAATTGATATTGAATTCATAAATTTAAAATGCAATAAAGATAAACTACTTTTAATTTTAAATTAGTTGATTGGTATTATCAATTTTTATCAAGATTTATAGAATGATTTTCTAAATAGATTTTTTGTTGGTTTGAAGGAGTTCCTTTAGCTAATATTATCTCTTTTGCTGAAGATGGCAAATAAATGTCGCTACTTAAATCAACTTTAATACCCTTATAAAATGCAACAAAAATTCTAACAGAATCTGTTCCTATTTCAACACCATTTGTATTAGAATATAAATCTTTTAAATCCTTACATTTAAAGCTACTTACTACTGATTATGTAAAAGAATTGCTGCCTTTCATATATATTTCTTTAAGAAAGGCAGCCCATAATAAACTAATTAAACATTCTTAAAACTAATTAGAAAAACCTCTCATACCATAACCTTGCCCAGCACCACGACCTTGAGCAGCACCTCTACCATTACCCATTCCTCTACCTTGGTTTTGTCCACCACCATTGCCAAATATGCCATATCCATTTTGTGGCCTATTTGTATAACCTTGACCGTTACAGTTATCAATTCTTGATTTCATCTGAGCTTTTATTGCGTCTGCTTGTTCTTTTGTGATAACACCATCTTTAACTTTTTGGTCAACGTAAGCTGACTTTTCTTGGTATACAGTATCTTTAAATTTATCAGCTGTAACACCTTTCGATAGAGCTATTTCGTAAAATGTTTTTCCTTGTGCTTTTAAATCTAAAACCTCGTCTGTTTTAAGCCCGGTAAGTTTTGAAACAACTGATGCCATAAACTGTGCCCCATAACCTCTTGCTAAGTTTAGTCTTGTTGTGGTGGTAGAAGTAGTGTTGTTATTTGTGCTGGTTGCTGCAAAAACAGCTAAGTTTGCCACTAATACTAAAGTGGTAATTAATAATGCGATTTTTCTTTTCATTTTTAAACCCTCCAAAATTTAATTTGTTTTATGAGTTAAGTATATATTGGCTTTGTGATAGTTGTTTGTGAAATTTGTGTAGTTTTTGTGAAGTTAAAAAATTGAATTATAATCTGATAAAAAAAGGCACACACATAATATCATTAAATTATGGTGTGCCTTTTTTAAAACTAATTTTTCATTATTCATTTTTAATTCTATTTTCTGAAATCTCATTAGCAATTTTTATAATCTCAATATATCTTTTGAGTTCTTCCTCAAGATATTGACTAACAAGTGATATCATATCGGTTGGATCTTTATCTTTTTGATGGTAACTTATAAAACATTCATAGTAACGTTTACGATCACTATATTTAATATTGATAGGCGGAAAACCTTCTTTCATTAATTCAAGGTTTAATAATAGTCGTCCAGTTCTGCCATTACCATCAATAAAAGGATGTATAGATTCAAATTCTAAATGAAACAATGCTACACGTTCCACAACATGCAAAGATGACATTTGATGATATCTTGATATAAGTTGCTCCATTAATGAAGGTATAAGATAGGGTTGTGGTGGTGTGTAATCAGAACCCATGATTGTTACAGGAACACGACGGTAGAAACCTCTATCCTCTCTCCTATCCATTAAGACCAAGCTATGAATTTCTTTTATTATTTTTTCAGATAAAGTAACTTTCTTTTTTACTAATTCTTCTACATAAAGCCATGCTTCTTTATGGCCTATAGCTTCTAAATGGTCTTTAAGAGGTTTTTTATCAATTGTAATACCTTCCTTTATTACAAGAGCGGTTTCTTGAAGTGTTAATGTATTGCCTTCTATTGCGTTTGAATTATAAGTAAAATTAATTAAAAATTCCTCTCTTAATCTTAGTAATTCAGTTTCAGTAAGTGGTCTGTATGAATTTAACTCTTTGAAAAGTTCATCGATTTTTTTAAAAGTAGCTATTTTAGCTCCCTCATTTCTATTTTCATCTAAGATTTATTATAATGTATTAATACTGTAATTTCTATTATCTCATAGAGTAATTAATATTGTAATCTTAATATAAACTATTGGATAATTATTACTAATATATTTTTAAAGAAAGGTATAATTAAATTGACAAACTGCAATTATTGATATAATATTAATGCAAACGATAGCATTAAAAGGGGAGGATTTGATGAAAAGATATATTAAGCTTACTTTAATCATTATTTTATCAGCTTTATTCTTGAACTTATCAACAAACATAGTTTCAATTGCCCAACAACAAGAAAGACAAAAACAAGATGGCATGATTTTTTATGAAATTTTTGTAAGGTCATTTTACGACAGTAATGGTGATGGTATTGGGGATATCAATGGACTATCTGAAAAACTTTCTTATATAAAATCATTAGGTGTAAATGGAATATGGCTTATGCCAATATTCGAATCTCCAAGCTATCATGGATATGATGTTACAGATTACTATAAAATAAATCACGAATATGGAACAAACCAAGATTTTGTTAATTTCTTAAATAAGGCTCATAAGATGGGTATAAAAGTTATTATTGATTTAGTAATAAATCATACAAGTAGTCAGCATCCTTGGTTTGTAGATGCTTCAACAAATGTAAAAAGTAAATACAGAAACTATTATATATGGGCAGATAAAAATACAAATTTAAGTGAGCCTTCTCCTTTTGGGACTAAGCAATGGTATCAAAAGGGTGATAGTTATTATAATGCAATATTTTGGTCTGAGATGCCTGACTTAAATTTTGACAACAAAGATGTAAGAAATGAAATGAAAAAAATAGCAAAGTTTTGGTTGGATAAAGGAGTAGATGGATTTAGATTTGATGCTGCAATGCATATGTATCCACCAAGTAGAGAAAAGGATAATTTATCATGGTGGCAAGAATATACAGACTATTGTAGAAGTATAAAGAAAGACATATATCTTATAGGTGAGGTATGGGATAATTCTGAAAGAATAGCATCTTACATGAAGGTATTTGATTCTTGCTTTAACTTTACTTTAGCAAGCGATATTGTTGACGGTGTCAATTATGAATCTTCTTATAGTTTGCAAGAAAATTTACCACAGATTTATGAGTTTTATAAAAAATCAAACAAAAATTTTGTTGATGCTCCTTTTTTGACAAATCATGATATGAACAGAGTTTTTACTGTAATTAATAATAAAGATAAAATGAAATTAGCAGCAGCTTTATTATTAACTCTACCAGGCAATCCTTTTATCTATTATGGTGAAGAAATTGGTATGAAAGGTCAAAAACCAGATGAGTTTATACGAGAGCCATTTAAATGGTTTGATGTTACAGGTAAAGGACAGACTGCTTGGGAAATCAATCTTTATAACACAGGAATTTATACTGTTTCTGTTGAAAAACAAGAAAAGGATAAAAATTCACTACTTAATTTTTATAAAGATATGATAAGTTTTAGAAAAAGTAATTTACCTATTTTAAAAGGAGACTTTAAACTAATAAAAACATCTGAGAATTTATTTGCTTTTGTAAGGACATATAATGATAAAAATATGCTAATGATATTTAACTTTACTGATAAGAACATATCACAAAGTTTAACATTACCAAAAGAAATAAATATTAAAGGGTCATTATCAAAAGGGCAAGGATATATTTCATGGACTAAAGATAAGAAATTAAGTTTTAAATTAAAGCCATATTCATTTATGGTTGTAAAGTAAATAGTTTAAATTATACAAGAGGCTGCCATATTTTCTTTTTGGACAGCCTCTAAATTTTTATGCAAGTCGGCAAGAACACTCGTGACTTTAGTCATAAGATGAATTGCTGACATAATCTTTAAGAATAGTGATAAGCAAATTATTGGTATAAAATGGTTTTGTGATAGATAAATAAAGAATTTGTATAATTTATATGAAAATTAAAAATTTGAATGATATATAGTTTAGGATTAAAATTAAATTAATAATATCTATTTTGCAGGAGGAAACTTCTTTGAAAATATTGTTAGTTGAAGATGAAGAAAAAATCAGAAAGGTAATCAAATTATATCTTGAAAAAGAAGGATTTATTGTAGAAGAAGCAACTGATGGAATTGAGGCAATTGAAAAATTTAAACCTTCAACCTTCTCAGTTGTTATCCTTGATGTTATGCTACCTCAAAAAGATGGTTGGAGTGTTTTAAGAGAAATAAGAAAAAAAGATGATACTCCTGTTATTATGTTAACAGCTCGTGGGGAAGAAGATGATAAGATATTTGGATTTGATTTAGGGGCTGACGATTATGTTGTAAAACCTGCAAGCCCTAAAGAGATTGTTGCAAGAGTAAAGGCCATTTTAAAAAGAACAAAAAAAGATAAACAAAGTGAATTATTGTTTATTGATAAAGCTGCTCGAGAAGTTTATGTAAAAGGCAACAGGATAAATCTAACACAGAAAGAATATGAGCTTTTACTTTATCTTTATGAAAGACAAAATACTGCTTTATCACGAGAACAAATTCTTGATGCTGTATGGGGTTATGACTATTTTGGTGACCTTAGAACTGTTGATACACATATAAAAAACCTAAGGGAGAAGTTAGGGGAAATACGTGAATATATTGAAACAGTTAGAGGGTATGGATATAGATTTGAGGTGAAAAAATGAAGAAAATTAGCTTTAAGCTATTAATATATACAATGATTCTATTATTCTTACTTATGGCATTTAGTTTATTATTACAAGGTAATATTATTACAAATGCTTTTAAATCCAATCAAAAAGATAAAATGATTCAATATGCAAAAAATATAACAGATAAAATAAAGAATAATAGCGATTATCTATCCGAAGCACAAAATATTTCAAACATGATAGATGGTAGGGTATCAATATATGATTCAAACCAGAATTTGATAGCATCTTATGGTAGATTCATGTTTGGAAGGACAAGGAATATTGAAAATCAAATAATCTCAGATGTACTATCAGGGAAAACTATGTACCAGACAGATCAAAAAACATTTCAAGGAAGCACCATTGTTACTTTAGGGGTACCAATAATTAATAATAAAATACAAGGAGCTATATTTATTCATGTTCCTATACGCGATGTACAGAAGGATGTTCAAAATGTGAAAAACCAGATATTTATACTTTTCATCTTAGCATTACTTATTTCTATTATTGGTGCATATATATTAAGCAGTTTATTTACAAAACCAATACTTAAGATTAATAATGCTGCAAAAGCTATATCAAATGGGAACTATAATGTAAAAATTCATATAAAAAATAAAGACGAGATTGGAGAGCTTGCTAAAACTATTAATCAGATGGCTCAAGACCTTTTAACAACAGATAAATTAAAAAAGGATTTCATTGCTAATATAACACATGAATTAAGAACCCCATTAAGTATAATAAAAAGTTATGCAGAGGCAATTAATGATGGTATGTTAGATGAACAAGGTATTAAAGAATATTCTTATTCAATTATTGAGGAATCTGAACATCTAAACAGACTGGTAAATGAGATATTAGAACTTTCAAAGCTTCAATCAGGTGTTGTTCAAATAAAAGAACAGGATATTGAATTAAAAACACTTTTTTCTGAAATTATCAAAGATTTTAGCAAAATAAAAGGTAGTAGAGAAATTTTTTTAGAATCTGAAGATGTCAAATTAAAAGGAGATAAAGAGCTACTAAAAAGAGCATTTAGCAATATTATAATAAATGCAATTAACCATACAACTGATTCTGGAAAAATTAACATCAAAATTTATAAAGAAGATGGTAAAATTAAGGTATCAATAAAAGATGATGGGGAAGGTATTGATCCTAAAGATTTACCATATATTTTTGAAAGATTTTATAGAGCAAATAATAAGAAGGGTATTGGTGGACTGGGACTACCAATAGCCCAAGAGATAATAAAGATGCATAATGGGAATATTAATGTAATTAGTCAATTAGGGAAAGGGACTGAGCTTATAATTAACTTTTTTCATAAATAATAATATGAATAATTAACACAAAAAATTTTAATTTTATTTTAAATGATTATTCTTATAATAAACAAAACAAGAACTAAAAATAACTGCAAAAAAGCCTTATTATGTATATAAACTTTGTTTTTTTGATTAATATGTTACAGGGATACACCTTTTTGAAAAGAAATTTCAACTACAAAGGTGTATCCCAAATATTTTGTAAGGAGATTTCTATTGGTTATCCTGTTCTTCGATGATACCACTTTTTGCTTCTTCATTTTCTACTTTAACATCTTTTTGAAGCATAATTGAATTTAAAATATCTCTTTTTATCTTCTCAATATTTTCATCTGTTTCTTTATTTTCTTTAAATTCAATTCCAAGTTTTTCGCTTAACAATAGTGTAATCAACATATTGAAAGCATTTAAACCTTGAATATCCTCTTTTCCCATTGTAACAACTGTTTTTGGAACAATATCAACGCCAGTTTTTTCTAAAGCCAACATAAACTTATTTAAGACATCCTGCAAAACTTGATATTGTGGTCCGCCATAAGCTTTTACTTGTTCTTCTACTGCAATAGCACGACCAATACCAATTCGAGCTTCTTTTTCTGCCTCTGCTTCTGCTAAAGCCTTAATCTTTTGAGCTTCTTGTATTGATTGTTGATAATCAGCTTTACCACGGTTTGTTTGAATTTGAATGTTTATTTCAGACTCTGTAAGGTATTTTTGTTGAGCTGCTTTTGCTTCTGCTTCACGCAGTTCTTTTTCTTTTTCGGCTGCTTTTTGCTGACGTGAGTAGGTTTCCACTTGTTCTAAGGCTATTTGCCTATCTCTTAGCTGCTCTAATATAGTATCTATTTTATTGTCATTTGGTGAAGAGGCAGGAGTTCCAATTAAAACCTCTTCAAGTTCAAGGTTGTAATGGAAAAACCTATCTTTCATTTCTTGTGATGCTATTTTTTGTATTTCATCACGTTGTTGAATAAGCTCAATTAATGTTTTCTTTTGCCCAATATTTTTGAAATAAGCTGAAACCATGGGGTCAAGAGTTTGTTCAACCAGCATCTTTAAATCACCAAAACGCTGAATAACTAAAGGAGCTTTTTTGTAATCTATATGAAGAACAACTGAAAGAGGTAAAGAAGGTTCAAAAGCATCTTTTGTAATAAGTCCTACTTCTTTTAGATTTTCGTCATATTTATGTGTACCTGTTTGGTTGCTAATCCATTTTAAAATAATGTTAGTAGTTGGTACTTTAACGATTTTTCCAGCGTAAGTATTAAAAGCGTATTTACCAGGCATAAGTGGATCTTTCCAGACACCTCTAAAGCCGCTTTCTACAAGTTCACCATGTTTGTAATCATCACCTGACGTGTCTTGCCCTTTTGGTCCTACATAAGATACAACAACACCAACAAATCCTACTTCAATAACAGTTTTATCAATAAGCTCAACTGTAGCAAACAACCTATTTATAAAATAAGTGCCTTCAACTAAAACTTGAAGCTGTCTTCCTCGAAAGCCTCCAGCTTTCAAAAACTTCTCTGGGTCTTGGAAGTTGTTGTGATAATTTTCTAAATCAGATGAATCATTACCAACAGTTGGTGCTATTATATCATTACTTGGAAGTGAAGGACCATCATGAACAGTAACAATACCTACTTTATCTTCCGTAATAATGATTGGCCTAAAAGCATTTCGGGCTTTTAGGATTTGAGCCATATTTTCAATGGTTTCTCTTTCCTCTTTTGAACCCATCGGAAGAAAGTAAGTTTTATCCTCTGTAAAAACAATGAATTGTGCTAGGTTAAAAGCATACGTACCTTCACGAAGAATTGCTCTTTGTGGACCTTTTTGTCCACCATTTTCTAAGAAAGATCTGACATCCTGGAAGTTATTGCACTCAGGGATAATTTTACCTAGAGTTTGAGTTGCTTCAAGAGGTTTTCCGTCTCTTGAAAATACATAACCAATTTGACCTTGAGGAATTGTAACAAGCGGAACAATGTGAACTTTATACATAATTGGTGTTAAAAAGTGAATACCACCTCTTAAAACATTAGGCTGAAAACCTGCCTCTCCATGTAATGCAATTATTTGTTCATTGAGTGAGCCTTTAAAAGACCATTTTTTTTCAACTATACCTACTTTGTCATTTGGAATAATTCTAAAACCTATTAATTTTATGAGCAGATAAAAAGCTAATATAAAAAGAACTAATAAAATCAAAATTTCAACCAATATACCATTCCCCTTTCTCCTTAATATAGTTATTTATACAATAAAATATATATGTATATTTATAATAGCAATAATACAAATTAATATCAATAAAATAGTGTAATACATATAGAAGAATTTATAAAAGACCTTTTGAGAAGGTAGGCAATTCAATTGACGAATTGTTATTATTGATATAATATTAATGCAAACAAGCTATTGAAAAATCAATTTACCTATTTTAAAAGGAGATTTTAAATTAACAAAAACCTCAGAGGATTTACTTGCTTTTGTAAGGACATATAATGATAAAAATATGCTTATGATATTTAACTTTACTGATAAAAACATATTACAAAGTTTAACATTACCAAAGGAAATAAATATTAAGGGGTCATTATCAAAAGAGCGAGGATATATTTCATGGACTAAAGATATGAAACTGAGCATTAAGTTGAAGTCATATTCATTTGAGGTTGTAAAATAAACACTAATCTATAATTGTATTTTTAAATTAATAAAAATTATCAAGAAAAAAAGCAACAAATTATGTATTTTGTTGCTTTTTTATTTTTCGACAAATAATAACACATATATACCACATTTTTCATCATTTTTCAACATATTTTTTAATTTATAAATTAATGCCCTTTTTTATAAAAAGATAATCAAAATTGCTAATATTAATTTTTGAAATAAAAATAACCTATAACATAAATTCTAAAATTTATTATTTATGTTCGTATGCTTAAAATTGTACTAGAGAATAAATTTCATCCTTTTGGTCTTGATTTACTCCAATATATCTTAAAGTTATACTCTGAGAGCTATGATTAAAAGTATCCATTATTAAACCTATGTTATATTTAGATATTTTATATGTCCAATACCCCCATGTTTTTCTCAAACTATGAGTACCAAAATTTTCTATACCAACAATTTGTGAGGCTTCCTTCATAACTTTATAAGCTTGTATGCGACCAATGTGACCACCTTTTTGACTAAAAAATAAATAACTATCATAAGTTAAATTTTGTTTTTCTATGTATGTTTTTATAGCATCACGAAGAACATTATTAAGCTTTATTTTCTTTTCTTTTTTCGTCTTTTTTTCTTTAACTATAAGATAATTATAAAACTCTCCTTTTTCATTTAGTATATCAGAAACTTTTAGTGGTAAGATATCACTTATTCTTAATCCAGTATTAAGCCCAAATTTTAAAAGCAAAGCATATTTAGGATCTTTTTCATTTAAATAATTGTACATCTGCTTTATTTTACTTTTGTCTCTTATTGGCTCAACTGTCACTTTAACCATCTCCTAAATGCAATGTTACATTCAAATATTATATAAAAGGATTTATGATATTACAACAAACAATGATTTGAAGAAATAATTTAGTATTCCTATAAATATAGAACAAATAAGGCATTTCGAAAAATAAAAAAGCAACAAAATACATAATTTGTTTCATTTCTTATATTGATAAAAAATATTATTTCGCATAGTTTTATTAAAACAAAGATAATTAACCTTGTTATGCCATACCAAAATAATAACAACACTTTATATGTCGAAAAAGGCAAACCTATCGAAAGATAGGGACGCAAAGCTATGGGTCTAAGGGATTTATATTGGTATATTAAGAGTTATTTTTAAACTTAATTTACCTATGATTGCCAGGCTGCCGAAACATATGCAATACTAGACAAATAATAAATAGTTTTGTATATGTTTTTACATATTAATAGGCACAATGGCAGTTATTGTGCCTATTTTATTAAAATTATGGAGGAATGATTTATGGAGAAAAAGTTAATTGAACCCAAAAAAATATCAAGTAGACCAAGCAGTACAACAAAGAATGTAGACAATAAGATTAAAAGCAAAACATTGGTAAGGCAGCAACAGCTATCCGAAAGGTTAGCAGCTGCAGCAGCACAACTTATGGCAGGAATTGAAGAATCTACGGCTGCTGTTGAACAGCTAAATAAAAGTGCAGAACAATTAGCAGCATCAGCAGAGGAATCATCTGCAGCAGTTGAGGAATCAAAAGCAGCAACAGAAGAAATTAAAAAATCATCAGCTGTTGCTTTAAGAAATTCAGTTGCATTAAATGATAGGGCTAAAAACCTAAGTGTTGCTGTAAACGAAACCTCAAAAAGAATTCAAGAGTTAATTGAGGATATTAAGTTATCAGCTAAGAAGAAGCAAGTTTTAGCGAATATGGTTCATGAACTTGATGCATATTCTAATGAAATAGCCAATATTGTTTCAAATGTTGCAAAGATTGCTGACCAAATAAATTTGCTTGCATTAAATGCTGCTATTGAAGCTGCAAGAGCTGGTGAACACGGTAGAGGTTTTGCTGTTGTTGCTGACGAGGTAAGAAATCTTGCTGAAGTTGCAGAAAAATTAGCAAATAATGTAAAGTATATTGTTGAACAAGTAAACAATGGTATAAAAAATGTTGTTGATAAGATTCAACAATCAGTAAAATATGAAGATGAACAAGCAAATATTGGTGATGATATATTAAATAATCTAATTAGAAATACACAATCGTTTGAAATTGTTTTAGAAAGGACATCAGATATACATTTAACTTCACAAAAAACATCTGATGCAATGAATGAATTTTTAAAACTTGTGGAAAATATAGCAACTGCTTCAGAACAAATTGCATCATCAGCAGTCGAAATAAGTAAATCAACTGCAGAACAAGTTACAGCTTATAATGAAGCTAATAGTAGAACAAATGAACTTAATGAATTGGCTGAAGACCTCAGAAACTCAACAGATGCTGAAAAAGATGCAAGTAAAATTGCTTTATTAGCTGATGAACTTTCTTCTGCTATTGAAGAGATATCCTCATCGTTAGATCAGATTCATGAAGCTTTAAGACAAATTGAAACAGCTTCAAAAATTGAATCAGAACATGCAGAAGAAGGGCGTGAGGAGATTAGCAAGATAGTCAATGATTCTCAAAAGCAAAGACAAATAGTAAACGAGTTAGACCAGGTGATAAATAAATTCTCAATTGATTTAAATGAAATTACTAATACAAGCTTTAAATTGATTGAGAATATAACTGAAACACTGCAAATAAACCACGAGATAATTAACTTAATGAAAGATATTGAAAAAAATTCACGAAATTTAGAAAAAATTATTGAATCAATAGCATCAGTAACCGTCCAAACAAATATGTTAGCAGTGAATGGTTCTATTGAAGCAGCAAGAGCTGGAGAATTTGGGAGAGGGTTTTCTGTAGTTGCAACAGATATAAGAACTTTAGCGGGTGAATCTACAGAAAATGCAGATAATATGAAAGATATTGTAAGAAACGTTCAAAACCAAATAACAAAAATAATAACAGATATCGACAATGCTGTAAATACAACTACATTATCAATTGAAAAATCAAAAAAGGATATCTACCAAATGAAAGATACTCTAAAATTAGTTGATGAAATGAAAAAGGCTTCAGATGAGATTAACGTTGAAATTGAGCAGGTTTTAACAGCAATTGAACAACTTCAGAAAGGCTTTGAAAATATTAGTTCTGCTGCCCAAGAAAATCTATCAGCAGTTACAGAAGCAACTAATGCAGCTTTAGAACAAAAACGTGGAGCAGATGATTTAATTGCAGCAGTGCAAGATATTTCAAGCTTAGCAGAAGAGATTGAAACAATGTAAGAAGGGACTTGGTAGATATGAACAAAGATAAAGATAAGAACAATATGATAGTTAGCTTCAAATTAGGGCAACAGACAATAGGTATATCTATAAATAATGTTAAGGAAATAATTAGAGTTCCAGAGATTACGCCAGTTCCTTTAACAGTTTCTTACTTTGCTGGACTAATTAATTTACGTGGAGACATTATTCCTGTTATTGACCTAAAAGAAAAATATAAAATTGATTCCATTGGAGCAACTGAGGATAGAAGAATTATAGTTATAGAAGAAAATATGAAAAAATTTGGTATTATTGTTGATAAAGTTCTTGATATTACCGAATATGATGAAGAAGATATTGATAAGAAAAAAATAGGAAGTTACGAAGAAATTGAGGCAATAATTAAACAAGAGTCAAAGCATAGAATTGTAGTTCTTATTGATATTGCAAAGGTTGTTTCTGAGAATATTATTTTATTTAATTATTCAAACAAAAAAGAGTCAAAAACACAGCATTCAAAAGAGCTGAAAAATAATATATCTGAATCTGAAAGCCGATTTATACTTTTTGAAATATGTGAGCAAAATTATGCATTAGAAATAGAAAAAATAAAAGAAATAATGCGATATACTGAACTGTCAGAGATACCAGATAATGAAAACAATATTGATGGCGTTATAAATCTTAGAGGTGAGGTAATACCAATTATAAATTTATCTAAAATAATCGGATTACAAAATATACCAATAACTGATGCAACAAGAATAATTATTTTGATGGAGAGCGATTATAAAGTTGGATTCATTGTTGATAAAGTAAATGCTGTTCTATCAGTAGCTAAAAGTGATATTAAAGAGCCTAGTTTTTTAATAAGCAGTAAAGAAATTATTAAAAATATAATTAATGCTAAAGATTGCTTAGCTATGGTTTTGAACACAAGCAAGATTTTATCGGGATTCGAGGAAAAAATTAGAAGTGATTATAACACAGGAGATGAATTTATTGGTATGGATTCAAAAAATGATGAAATGCAAGTAGTAATATTTGAGACTGATAATCAACTTATGGCTTTAAACATTACTGATGTTAAAGAAATAAATAAAGTTCCAAACATTGTTCCACTACCACAAGAAAGAGAATATATTAAAGGGATTGCTAACCTAAGAGGCGAAATTATTCCAATTTTTGATCTTGATAAATTATTCTATCAAACACAAACAACAATTAATGATTCGTCAAGAATAATAATAGTTGAAATAGGAAATAAAAAATATGGAATAATAGCAAAAAAAGTTCTTAGCGTTTCAAGTTTTGGAGATAAAGATATAATTGAACTGGACAATGAAGAAAACCAAATAAATGTTGATATTGAAAAAAGATATATAAAGTCAGTTCTTAAAAAAGATGAACAGGTTGTTATTGTATTAAATACATCTTCGATAATTCATCAATAAGGTGGTAACTTAATAATGATAAATGTTTTAGTAGTAGATGATTCAGCTTTTATGAGAAAAAAAATCAAGGAAATGATTGAAAGTGACAGGCAACTAAAAGTTATTGATACAGCAAGAGATGGAATTGAAGCAATTGAAAAAGCTGAAAAATTAAAACCAGATGTAATTACATTAGATGTTAATATGCCTAATATGGATGGACTTAAAGCATTAGAAATAATAGTAAATAAAAGAATAGCACCAGTTATTATGTTATCATCATTAACCTATGATGGAGCTAAAACCACCTTTGAAGCTCTCGATTTAGGAGCATATGATTTTGTTGCAAAGCCTAGTGGAACAATTTCTTTGGATATTGAAAAGGTAAAAGATGAATTAATTGAAAAAATAAAACTTGCTTATAATGCTGATGAAAATAAAAAATATTTAGTTAGAAAAGATAGAACAAATATTAAAAAAATTGCTGGGGTCATTAAGCATGATGCATTTAAAGCTGTTGCAATAGGAATATCTACTGGTGGGCCTAAAACAATTATGGATGTCATTCCATATTTACCACGAAATTTAAATGCTGCAATATTTCTGGTTCAACATATGCCACCTAATTTTACTACACAATATGCAAATAGGCTAAATGATTCATCTGATATTACTGTTGTTGAGGCAAGTGCAGGTATGACTGTTGAAAAAGGAGTATGTTATGTAGGGAAAGGTGGATATCACCTGACCCTACATAAGTCTATTGATGAAAAAATTAGAATTAGACTTACACAAAGTCCTAAACATCAGTTTATGCCCTCGGTAAGCGTTATGATGAATTCTGTATTAAATATTTTTGGTGCTAATACCATAGGTGTTTTGATGACTGGCATGGGAGATGATGGTGCTGATATGATGGTAAAAACAAAAGAAATAGGTGGAGTTACAATCGCTGAATCTCAAGAAACAGCAGTTGTTTTTGGAATGCCAAAAGAAGCAATTAAAAGAGGTGGAGCAGATTTTATAATACCATCTTATGAGATAGCTGAAAAAATAATAGAATTAGTAGGATTGTTTGAGGAGGAGTAAGAATGAAAGTAATGATTGTAGATGATTCACCTATGATTCATAAATTATTAAAAAAAGAAATAGAGAAAAATGGACACCAAGTTGTTTTTATAGCTTCAAATGGTAAAGAAGCTGTAGAAAATTACATGAACGTTAAGCCTGATATAGTATTTATGGATCTAACAATGCCAGTTATGGAGGGTGACCAGGCATATAAAGAAATAAATAAAATTGATAGTAACTGTAAATTTGTTTTTTTAACTGCTCTGGGTGATAATAAAGAATTATTTGAGAATGATAAAAATATCATAAGGATCATAAAAAAACCATTTAAACCAGATGAAATAAAAGAAATACTTATGGTGGTAGGTGCTATGTCATGACTGATTTAATAAATATGCAAATATCAGAAAGCTGCGATAAAGTTGTTTTGGATGTTTTTACGCAGATGACAGATATTGAACCAGAAAGAGTAAATTATCGAGAAAATAATCTCAATGAAATAGAATATGATGGCATAATCTCAATAGTAAGTTTTACTGGAGAAAAAAGAGGAAGAATTATTCTTGGTATTCAAAAGATATTAGCTGATTATATCACTTTACAGGTATATGGGAAATCTAATCCAACAAATGATGAAGTCCTTGAGGTGATATCAGAACTAAATAACATAGTATCAGGAAATATAGCATCAGAATACAAAAAAATATCTGGGATAATAATGAAGGTTACACCCCCATCTATTTTTTTCGGGAAGAGAATTATTGTTTCAACAGCACAAATTACAAATAGCAGGTATGATTATTTAACTTTATATGGCTCCTTTTTTCTTAATGTAGGATTTGAAAGGGGATAAAAGCAGATGGCTGAAGAAATATTTAACTCTTTTGATAAGGCATTAAAAAATATATTAGGGCAATTTAACATGTTATATGTAAATATAAATAGCTCATGTGATTTACAAAATATAGAAAGTAAAACACCAATAAATATAATATTAGGGCTATTAGGAGATTTAAGGGGTAGTGTTATTATTGGTATGGATAATAAATTGGGCAATAAATTAGTAGAAAATATTAGTGACGGTTTTATGAATGATATAAACTCAGAGATGGCAAGAAGTGCTTTATCAGAACTTGGAAATATGATAACTGCATATGCAAGCACAAATCTATTTTCATATGGATATAAAACAGATATCACTACTCCTACATTGGTTGTAGGAGAAGACTTGACTGCAATTGTATGTAGAACTCAATCCAAAATGATGACTTATGTAACTGAACATGGAAATGTTCAAATGGTTATTGGGTTATGGCAATAAGGAGCATTATTTATATATGAAAAAAGAATTAGAAAGTATTTATTATAGAGAGATTAGAAGAATTATTGAAAATGAGTGTGGGATATATTTGTCCGAAGACAAAGATAATCATGTCAAGATGAGATTAAACAAAAGGATGAATGAACTGTCAATACCGGATATTTACCATTATTTTAATTATTTAAAACAAGATAAGAAAGAAATTCAAAAACTTATTAATGAAATAACAGTAAACGAAACTTATTTTTTTAGAGAATTCGATCAGCTTAAAGTTTTTGGTGAAATATGTTTATTAGAGATAGCACAAGAAAAGAACCAAAATACAAGAAAAATAAGGATTTGGTCTGCAGGGTGTTCTACTGGAGAAGAACCATATTCATTGGCTATTATTGCAAAAGAGATTCTTGGAGATGAATTTGAAGTTGAAATCTTAGCTAGTGATATTGATCAAAATGTGTTGAATAAAGCAAAAATGGGTATATATGACAAAAGGTCAGTAAGGTATCTTCCAGATGAATATTTAAACAAATATTTTATTAAAGTAGAAGAAGGCTACAAAATTAACAATGAAATCAAAAAAATGGTAAAATTCTTTCATCATAACTTGATTAAATATGATGAATATAGTCTATTTAATAATGTGGATTTTATTTTTTGTCGAAATGTATTGATTTATTTTTCAGATGAGAATAAAGCTAAAGTTGTTCAAGGATTTTATAATGTTCTAAATAATGGAGGATATATTTTTCTTGGACATTCTGAGTCTGTAGGTAGATTATCTAATTTATTCAAGTTGGAAAGAAAAGATGGATATATAGTCTATAGGAAACCTCATATATGAATGAGAGGTGTTATAATTGAAAATAACTGTTTTAAAGACTGAATTTGATATTTTGGTTGATTTTATTAATGAATCTAAAGAACATTTGGAGAATATCGACTCACTCATATTAAAAATAGAAGAAACACTTAATATTGATGACATTAATGAATTGTTTAGAAAAATTCATACAATAAAAGGTTTATCTGGTTTTTTAGAAGGACTTGTTGATGTTACTGTCTTATGTCAAATTGTAGAAGAGGTTTTGGATAAATTAAGGAAAAACAATATAAAAGTATCATCTGAGATAATAGAATATTTGCTTAAAAATGTAGATATTATCAAAAAGGTAATGTATAAATTAGAGGAAGGTCTTAATAAAGGTGAAGATATCAATTTTGAGATTGACTTTGATTTATCGTGGTCTTCAAGTCAGAAAGATATGTTAATTAAATCAAATTTATCTGAGAATGAAATTTCAGAAAATAGCTTAGACAATAATACTAAGATTGAGAATGAATTAGATAAAAATCAAGAAGAGAATAGAAACTTAAATGTTGATGATGAATATAATAAAAACAATACTTCAAACAATGATAAATCAGAAAATAAAATTGAGTCAATTGATAATAACAGTACAATAAAAAATGAATATATTAATGAGGACATAAAAATCAGTTATCAAAAAATAGACAAATTATTAGGGTTAATAGGTGAAATTGTTTCTACCAAAAACTCTTTTTCATATTTACTAAAGGAAATAGAGATAAATAAAAACAATGAGGCTGTAAAAAAACTTTCAAACCAAATAAAATTTATACATCGTACAGCAGATGAGATTCATGCTGAAATTATGAATATGAGAATGATACCATTAAGCGGTATCTTAAAAAAATATAATAGAATTGTTCGTGATTTGGCACAAAAAATGGGTAAAAAAGTTGCTCTTAATATAGATTGCGGTGATGTAGTAATTGATAGAAATATTGTTGAAAGATTAAATGACCCATTAATACATTTAATACGAAATAGTATAGACCATGGGATTGAAAAGCCAAAAGATAGGAAAAAATATGGGAAAGATGAAAAGGGAAATATTATAATAAAAGCAAATAATAGAGGAAGATATATTGAAATAAGTATATCAGATGATGGAAAAGGAATAGATACAAAAAAGATATTAAAGAAGGCAATAGAAAAAGGAATAGTAAGCAAGGAACAGGCTAAATCAATGAATGATAATGATATTATTAATTTAATTTTTTATCCTGGAATGTCAACAGCTGAAGTAGTAACAGATATATCTGGTCGTGGTGTGGGGATGGATGTTGTAAAATCAACCATAGAAAGGTTAAAAGGTGAAATAGAAGTAAATTCTGAAAAGAACATAGGAACTGAATTTAAATTAAAAATACCTTTATCTGCTGCATTAACACAAGGTGTTTTAGTTTCATTTGAGGGAATAAATTATATTATACCTATGGACTATGTGGAAGAAACTATAAAGATAAATAAAGACAAAATTGAGTATCTGATTGATAGAGCAGCAGTTAATATTAGAGGCGAGGTAATACCAATAGTTCCACTATCCTATGCCCTTTATTATAAAGATAAGTTACCAATTAATTATATTGATGAAATAATGGGTAATGAATCTTTATTACCTATTTTAATTGTTAAAATAAGAAATGAAAAAGTAGGTATTGCAGTTAATTCACTAATTAGAAATGAAGAATTTGTATTAAAACCATTACCAACTGCTATAGCAAACAACAAAATAGCTTTGGGAGCCAATATTGATGTTGAAGGTAATGTAGTAATAGTATTAAACCCTGAATATTTTAATTTATAAATAATTGAGAATATATTATATTAATTTTTTGATATTAAATTTTAGAAAGTTATGAAGGTTGATATTTATATGGATAATATTTTTGAAAAGTTAAGAAGTAAAAATATTATTGATAAGAATTTTCTGTATTTTGTAATACCTATATTAATTATAATTGCCATATTTTCTGTATTAATTGTTTCAAATATCTTCTTCAAACAGGTTGAACTTCAAAGGAAGGCTGAATTAAAACAGAAGGTTGAAATTGCTTATAATACAATTTTGCCAATAATAACAATGAAGAGAGAAAACAAGATTTCTAAAGAAGAAGCAATAAAAAGGATTACAGATATTGTAAGAAATATGACTTTTAATGATGAATTTTCAAAAAACTATATATTTATGAGCTCATATGATGGAACATATTTGGTACAGCCTTTTGAACCAGAAAAAGAAGGAACAAATCAATGGAATTATGTAGATATAAAAGGTAAATATATAATAAGAGAGCTTGTTAAAGCAGCAAAAAAGTATCCGCAAGGTTCTTATGTTTCATATTATTCATATTTACCGCATTCAAAAGAATATCAACCAAAGTTATCATATGTAAAAGGTATTCCAGAGATTGAAGCATATATTGGAACAGGTATGTATACCCAAACAACTTTTAAGAATTTGTATACCCTATTAAATATTCAGCGTCTTATTTTGATATTATCATTTTTGTTTGTTATTATGTTTATACTTATTTATACACAAAACCTAAATAAAAACTATCTTTTATTAAAGAACGAAATAATAAGAAGAAAACAATTAGAAGAGGAGTTAATAAAAGAAAAAAATGATTTAATAAATTATCAAAAACAATTAGATTATATAGCCATTCATGATTTATTAACTGGTTTATATAATTATAATTATTTTACTTCTTTAATTTCTTCTTTTCCACAAAATGAAAGTTTACCATTAAGTATTATTATGTTTGATGTTAATGGTCTTAAATTAATAAATGATACTATGGGACACACCTATGGAGATAAGTTATTAGTGTCGTTTGCAAAAATATTACTATCTTCAAAAAGAAAAAATGATATAGCAATAAGAATTGGCGGAGATGAGTTTTTATTAATTTTACCTAATACTAATCATAAAAAAGCAGAGGAAATAACAGATACAATTAAAAGGAATATTGAAAAATATAACAATAATCTTAAAGAAAAACTCCTTGTTTTAAGTGTAGCAACTGGATTTGCTACATTAGAAAATAATAATCAAAATTTGTTTGAGATTTATAAACAAGCTGATGACAATATGTATAAGGATAAGCTACTTAATAAATTAAGCTCAAAAAATCAGATAATTAGTGTTTTGTTAGCTGCTTTGGGAGAAAAAGATAATGTAACCAAAGGACACACTGATAGGGTTAAAAAAATGTGTGAATTAATGGCCCAAAAATTAGATTTAGATGATACTCAAAAAAATAATTTAATTTTACTTTCTGAGATGCATGACATTGGTAAAGTGGCAATACCTGATTCAATATTAAACAAAAAGGAGCCATTAACAAAAAGAGAATGGGAAATCATAAAAAGTCATTCAGAAAAAGGTTATAGAATTGCTTTGGCTTCTCCAGAGTTAGGATCTATAGCTGAACTAATTTTAAAACATCATGAAAAATGGGATGGGACAGGCTATCCTCTTGGAATAAAAGGGGAAGAGATACCAATTGAGTGTAGAATATTAGCTTTAGCAGATGCGTACGATGCTATGACAAATCTACGGCCATATAATAAGGTTAAAACTCATGAAGAGGCTATTAGAGAAATAAAATATTGTTCAGGTACACAATTTGATCCTAAAATAGCTGAAATATTTATTGAATTATTTGAACCTTATCATAGTAATTCGACCAGATTGAATTGAAGCACAACAAGCCAATAAGTAGCTGAGATTTAAAAATGTATAAGTGATTTGAGATATAAATAAGATATATCCTTCAATTTTAATATTAAAAATTGAAAAAGGCAAACTCGTCGAAAGACTGAGACGCAAAGCCACAGGCCTAAGGTATATATATGCTATGATGGCTGGATTGTCAATTGATATTTATAGATAAGGGCTAATAAAGAAGATTTAGGTAAAAAACAACCTCTATACTAAGTCTTACTTATAATAAGTTTAAAACGGGCAACTCACATATTGCCTGTTTTTTTTATTAATACATGGGGGAAAATTCATGAGGTTAGCACTATTAAATGATAAAGTTATTGGTAAAAAATTAGGAATGCCTATTTTTTCATCAGAAGGAATAATAATTTTAAGCCAAGGAACTGTTTTAACTGAAAGAATTATCGAAAGATTGAGACAAATAGGTGTGGGAACAGTATATATAGATAATGAAACTTTGAAGAAGTGATGATAAAGGAAATTTTGAATTCTTCATTTCGATTAAGGACAATTAAGACTTTGCAGCAGTTATTTGAAAAGATCAAAAAGAAAAAAGAACTTGAATCTTTTTGATGCACATAATTATCGTTGACATTCTTAAAATGATTTATATTAGCTAAAACAATGCTTAAAGACTGCATTAGAGATATAGAATTGTATTATATTGCATTCACTGTAACAACTAAGAAAGTATTAAAAAATTAAATAAAGATAATTTATTATATCTATATTTATAAGTTTTCTGCTATAATAAATAATAGCAATATTTACATAATTTATTATTATTGTATTGGAGTCTGATAGCATGAGTTTAAGATTTATTTATGGAAGAGCTGGATGTGGTAAGACACATTTTTGCCTTAATTCAATAAAAGATGATATAGATAATTTAGAACAAAGGCTTCATATATTATTAGTACCTGAACAGTTTACATTGCAAGCAGAAAGAGAACTTATATCTGTTTTGAAAAATAAAGGAATAATTAAAACAGAGGTTTTAAGTTTTAGAAGGCTTACATATAGAATTTTAAATAATGTTGGTAGGGCTAATTTAAAAAATTTAGATTCTGCATCAAAAAATATAATAATATACGATATATTAAAAAACCTAAAGGATAAATTAAATATTTTCTCTAATATTGCTTCAAAACAAGGATTTGTTGAAGAGGTTTCAGAACTAATTTCTGAGTTTAAGAGGAGCAACATCTCCTTAGATATATTAATGGATATCTTGGAAAAAGTTAAAGATGATAAAACATTATACAATAAACTTAATGATTTTTATTTAATATATAATGAGTACCAAAAAGAGATTAATAATAAATATCATGATTCAGAGGATATAATTACTTTAGCATTATCAAAGCTTGATGATTTATCCATTTATAATGAAGCTGAGATTTGGATAGACGGATTTTCATATTTTACACCTCAAGAATATAGAATAATTGAACAACTTCTTAAAAAAGCAAAAAGGGTAAATATTACTCTTTGCATTGATAGCTTAGAAGAAAATCCAACAACAAATTTTGATATCTTTCAAGGGACAAGAAAGATATATAAAAAAATAACTAAAATAGCACAGGGAAATAATATAGAGATTGAAGATGCAGTAAATTTAAATAGTGAAGTGTTATATAGATTTAAAGATAGTCCTGAAATTGCCCACCTTGAAAAAAACCTTTACTCATATCCTTATGAAATATATGAAAAAACAACAACAGATATCACCTTATTTACATCTAAAAATATGTATGCTGAAGTGGAAGATACTGCTCGAGAAATAATAAGCCTTGTAAGAGACAAAGAATATAGATTTAAGGACATTGCTATAATTACAGGAAATTTATCAGAATACCAAGCACTTATTGAAAATACATTTGGCAAATACAATATACCATATTTTATTGACAGAAGGATTGATATAATAACACATCCAATAGTACGGCTAATTATGTCTGTCTTAGATATTTTTATTGAAAACTGGTCATATGAATCAGTTTTTGGATATCTTAAAACTGGTCTTACAGGAATTTCTCAAGCAAGAATTGACATTTTAGAAAACTATGTTCTTGAGCACGGTATAAGAGGAAACCTGTGGACAAGTAATAAAGAATGGGATATGACAGCAAGCTTTGATTTTGACGATATAGAAGAAACGCAAGGTGATGTTAGTGATGAAGGCAAGCAACCAAATAAGAGTAAATTCCTTGAACATATAAATAAAATAAAAAATGATGTTTCATCTCCTTTATTAAGGCTTATGGATAATCTAAATAATAGCAAAAATATGGCTGATTTTATTAAAAGTATCTATGATTTCTTATGTGATATTAAATTGCCAAAAAGAATCAAAAACTATGTTAGACTTTTTGAAAAGAACAATAATATTGAATTAGCAAACCAGTTTGTTCAGGTATGGAATATTGTTGTAAATGTATTTGACCAAATTGTAGAGATATTAGGTGATGATAAGTATACTATTAAAGAATGTTCAGATATTTTAGAATTGTGTTTTAAGGAATATAACATAGGTGCAATTCCAGCATTTAATGACCAAGTTTTGATTGGAACATTTGAAAGGTCAAAAAGCCATGAAGTTAAAGCACTGTTTATATTAGGTGCTAATGATGGTGCAATACCTTCAACCAGCACAAATAAAGATTTGTTGATAGAAAAGGATAGAAGAAAGCTTTCTGAAATTGGATATGATCTTATTAACAACACAAAGATAAACTCAATAGAAGAACAGTTTTTAATTTATAAGACTTTTACTACTGCAAATAAAATCATAAGGATAAGCTTTCCCATAGCAGACTTAGAAGGGAATACCTTAAGGCCATCTACTATATTATCAAGAATTAAAAGCTGTTTTAAAAATATAAGTGAGAAAAGTGATATTGTACCTATTATTGACAAGCAAAAAGAGATAGAACTAATTTCGACAGCTATTCCTACTTTTAGTAATATGGTTTTATCATTAAGAGGTTTTATTGATGACAAAGAAATTAGCTCTTTATGGTACGATGTATACAAATGGTTTTATTCTAAAGAAGAATGGCATAATAAATGCCAAAGGATAATAGAAATGTTTAAATATAAGAATATAATACCACCGATTAGTACAGAAAAGATGCATAAATTGTTAATTAATAGAGGAAACAAAGATAATAGAATTGTTTTTAGTATATCAAAATTAGAAAGTTATTCTGCATGTCCTTTTGCATTTTTTGTCCAATATATTTTAAAAGCTAAAGAGCGAAAGATATTTAATTTAAATCCGATAGATATAGGTAATTTTGCTCATAAAGTAATTGAAACAGTATCAATAGATATTTATAAAAATGAAAATAATAAATGGAACAACATTGATATGGAAAAGAGTAAAGAAAAAGTTAATATAGCTATAAATAAACTTCTTAGTCAAATGGAAAGATCTTCTATACTAAATTCAACAATGTATAGAACATATATTAATAGATTTACAAAGGTTTTAGAAAGGTCTGTATATACAATAGCAAAACAGATTAGTGCAGGAGAATTTCTTCCAGATGAATTTGAGGTAGTTTTTGATGAAAAAGGGAAATATCATCAAATTGAAATTGAGATAGAAAAAGACAAAAAAGTCTATCTAACAGGCAGAATTGACAGAATTGATATATTTAAAGAAAATAATAAAATTCATTTTAGAATTATAGATTATAAAACAGGGAAAAAATCTTTCAGTTTACTCGAACTATATTATGGACTACAAATACAGCTTATAACTTATCTAATTGCAATATGGGATAGATTCTCAAAGAATAAAAATATTATAATAAATCCAGCAGGTATGTTTTATTTTACAATCAATGACCCAATTATTAGATTAGATAAAATGGAGCCTATTGAAGAAATTGAAAAAGAAAAGCAAAAAGAATTGAAATTAAATGGTTTGATGATAGATGATATTAAGATTTTAAAAGCTATGGACTGCGAGCTTGAGGAAAATAAATATTCTTTTGTTATTCCGGTAAGCATTAAAAAAGATAATACATTTACAAAAAATTCAAGTGTTATTAGCATTGAAGATTTCAAAAAACTCAAAATATATATAAGCAACCTTATAAAAAGCTTATGCAATAATATTTTACAAGGTAATGTAAATATAATGCCTTATAAATACAAAAGTAATACACCTTGTGAATATTGCAAATTTTCGTCTGTATGCCAGTTTGATAATAGTAGTGGCAACTCATATAGAAACCTTACTAATAAAAAAGATGATGAGTTATGGCAAATTATAAGAGGAAGTGAAGAAAATGAGCAAATGGACCAATGAACAGTTAGAAGCAATTAATGAAAAAGATTGCAACATATTGGTATCTGCAGCAGCAGGCTCTGGCAAGACATCAGTTTTGGTTGAAAGGGTAATTCAAAGAATAACCAATGTCAATGATCCAATTGATATAGATAGAATTTTAATAATGACATTTACAAATGCAGCAGCATCTGAAATGAAGGAAAGGATTTTAAAGGTTCTTACAGAAAAAATAGAAGAAAACCCACAATCAGATTTTCTTCAAAGGCAGATAAGTCTAATTGAGAAAGCTTATATATCTACCATTCATTCATTTTGCCTTGATGTTATTAGAAATAACTATCACGTATTGAATATTGACCCTACTTTTAGGGTAATGGACGAAATGGAAAGCAAACTTATGAAATTAGAGGTACTAAAAGAATTATTTGAAGACCTATATGAAAAGCAGGATAAAGATTTTATCAAATTATTGGACTGGTTTAATATTTATAAAAATGATAAAAGACTTCAGGATATTATTCTTTCAATACACACATTTATTCAGAGTTTTCCATACCCTGATGAATGGTTTGAAAGAAAATTAGAAGAACTGAAAAGATATCAAGATAGTAATTACTTTGAGGAAGATTATTTGCCAATTATCATTAATAAATTAAAAGATGAAATAGAGGATATTTTAAAATTAGAAGATATTGCATTAAGTATCATTAATCAAAACTTAGAACTTAAAAAATATAAAGAAACATTTGAAACTGATTATAACAGTATATTAAATTTATTCAGTTTATTAAATAGCAGTTGCAATTGGAATGAGATACACAATAGTTTTCAAACAATAAATTTTGGGAGGTTACCAATTATCAGAAATATAGAAGATACTAAAATGCAGGATAAGGTAAAAGAGATAAGAGATGATATTAAAAAACGAATTGGTAAATTGAAGGATAAATTTTTCAAATTTAATTTGCAGGATATTCAAGACCAATTTAAAGAACTATTTCCTGTATTGAATAGCTTAAAAAACCTTGTTTTTATGTTTTCTGAAAGATTTGATAAAAAGAAAAACATGAGGTCTTTAATAGACTTTAACGATATAGAGCATTTGTGTTTAAGAATATTATCAGAAAAGATAGGTAATGAAATAGTCCCTTCTGACATAGCAAAAAGATACAAAGAGCAGTTTGAAGAAATAATGGTTGATGAATATCAGGATAGCAATATAGTTCAGGATATGATAGTTAATTTAATATCAAGATGTGATTCAGATAAACCAAATGTTTTTATGGTAGGGGATGTAAAACAAAGCATTTACAGATTTAGACAGGCAAGTCCAGAACTTTTTTTGGAGAAATACAAAAGCTATTCAACACAAAAAGGCGAAAAGACAAGAAAGATTTTGCTTTATAAGAATTTTAGAAGCAGAAAAGAGATAATAAATGCTGTAAATTTTATATTTTCTCAGATTATGTCAGAGTCGGCAGGCGAAATTAATTATGATGATAATGAAGCACTTATTTTAGGTGCAAATTATCCTGAAATAGACAATAATAACATTTTATATGGTGGGAGTGTAGAGCTATTCTTAATTGATGATAATGCATTAAGCAATAATATAGAAGAGAGTCAAGACAGCAACAGTAAAGATGAAGAGTCTAACTTACCAGATGAAACAGAATTGGAAGAGTCAATTGACAATATACAGTGTGAAGCAAGGCTTGTTGCAGAACAGATAAAAAGGCTTGTAAGTCAAGATATTAATGGTAAATATTATCATATATTTGATAAAGATAAAAATGAATATAGAAGGGTAGAGTATAAAGACATTGTTATATTGCTTAGAACAACAGCTAATTGGGCAGATGTATTTGTAGATGAACTGACACAGAGAGGTATACCAGTTTTTGCAGATACAGGGGCAGGTTTTTTTAAAACGGTTGAAGTGCAGGTTATGATATCACTTTTACAGATAATTGATAATCCTCTTCAGGATATCCCTTTGCTATCTGTTTTAAGATCACCTATAGCTTCTTTTACAGCAGATGAGCTTGCAGAATTAAGGATATTATATCCTCAAGAACCACTTTATTATGCATTAGCTAAATTAGCAAAAGAAGGGCAATCGCAATTATCTCAGAAAGCGTCAAAGTTTCTTCTGAATTTAAAAAGATGGAGAGAACTTGCAAAATATACACCAACTGATAAATTACTTGACATACTATTTAGCCAAACAGGGTATTTTGACATGGCAGGTGCTATGCCAAATGGCCAGCAAAGGCAGGCAAATTTAAAAATGCTTTATGAGAAGGCAAAGCAGTTTGAAAAAACAAGCTATAAAGGGCTATTCAACTTTATAACTTTTATTGGTGAGATAATAAGTAAAAAAGGCGATACTGGAAGTGCTAAAATACTGAGTCCTAATGATAATGTTGTTAGAATAATGAGCATACATAAAAGTAAAGGACTTGAATTTCCAGTTGTAATTCTTGCAGGTTGTGGAAAGAATTTTAATTTATCTGATTTGAATAATAGTGTTTTATTGCATAAAGAACTTGGTATAGCTACTGATATTGTAGATACTAATTTGGGAGTTAAAATGGACTCATTTTATAAGCAAATGATAAAAGAACAATTAAGGAAAGAAAATATTTCAGAAGAATTAAGGCTTCTTTATGTTGCACTTACAAGAGCTCGTGAAAAACTTATTATTGTTGGATTAGCTAAAAATCTTTCAAAGTGTTTTGAAAACTGGATAAAAAAAGCCTCAACAAATGAGGACAAAATAAAAGACTATGAGGTGTTAACAAGTAAAAATTATCTCGATTTAATTGTTCCATGCCTTATTAGGCACAAAGGCCTAATTGACTTTAGAGAAAAACTTATTGAGGACTTTTCTGGTAAACTCATTGATGATTCTTCTATTTGGGATATAAGAGTTTGTAAAAAAGAAGATTTTTTAAAGCAAAAAGAAAAAGATGAAAAAAATAATATTGATGAGCTATTAAGAAACTTAGAAGAAAAAAATAATACATCAGAGTGTTCTTCAGAGGTAACAAGAAGATTAAACTGGGAATATCCTTATATCAAAGTAACAGAAATACCATCTAAGATATCTGTAACAGAACTAAAGAGGCAGTTTGAGGTAAAATCATCAGATGAAGTATATTATTATGGAACTTCAACATTATTAGAAAAGCCAAAGTTTTTGGAAAACAAAAAGGTTTCAAGTGCTGAGATAGGGTCTTTGTATCACTTAATAATGCAGCATTTAGATTTTTCAATTGATGATGCAAGTGCTCAAATAAACAATTTGCTCTTAAAACAGATTATTACACAAGAACAGGCTAATTTAATTGATATAGAAAAGATTAATTCATTCATGAAAACATCAATATATGAAAGGATGAAGTCAGCAAAAAACATTTACAGAGAAATACCATTTAATATTGATATACCATGTGCAGATATTTTCAGTAATTTAAAAGAAGATATATATAAAAACGAAACAATACTTGTTCAGGGTGTAATTGATTGCTACTTTGAAGAAGATGACGGGATAATATTAATAGATTATAAAACAGATAAAGTTTCAATGGGAAATTTAGGAGATAGCATAGAAAAAATAAAAGAAAAATACAAACTTCAGATTGAATACTATTCAAAAGCTTTAGAAAGGCTGACGCAAAAGAAAATAAAAGAAAAATACATCTATCTTTTCAGCTGTGATAAGTTAATAGAGTTTTGAAGAAAATAAGGCTATCCAAGGAGATGGCCTTATTTTTAGGTTCAATAATAAATGTTGGGGTGGTAATTCCAACATTTATTTTTTGAAATAAAAAAATGCACTTTATTCAAATGCCTACTTTAATAAAAACTTTGATAAAGTATAATTAAAAAACTTATAAGGAGGCATCTGATAAAGTACATAACAACAAATTATCCAAGTATAATATTATCAATGATTTGCTTAATTTGAAAGATGTTTTAGTAAAAAAAGTTACTAACAACAATGATGTTGTTGTAATATTTTTAAACCAACTGCTTTGTTGGTCTATTTTATCATGCTTATCTTTTTATTTTATATTTATTAAATTATTCAAATTTAAAAATACCTTTTAAAATAAGTAAAGGTAGGCATTTGATTAATTTACCTACCCCAACTATTGACATAGAGCCTTAATTCTTATACATTTTGAAATACTTGTTCACTGTAATGTTAGGGTGAGCCATTCATATTTTATCATTTACATCCCTTATAGGTAGGCTAAGAACAAAAGAAATCTTGACCTTGAATGGACAGAAGTAAAATAGTTTCAATCCCTTATAGGTAGGCTAAAAACGGTGCATGGTTAGCCAAGAACAAAATCCAAAATAGATGTTTCAATCCCTTATAGGTAGGCTAAAAACCAGGTCATATCCTTCATATTTTTCAAGGAATTCTAAGTTTCAATCCCTTATAGGTAGGCTAAAAACGCTGGAAAAAGCAGATGTAAACATGGTAGGAAGATGTTTCAATCCCTTATAGGTAGGCTAAAAACTTAAGTTTTCTAAAGTACAACGTGGCACTTCTTTAGTTTCAATCCCTTATAGGTAGGCTAAAAACCTTAAAAGAATTAGTCGAGGCAATTCGGGAAAGCGTGTTTCAATCCCTTATAGGTAGGCTAAAAACTGACTAACAATAGTTTTATTAGAAAGAATGCCAACGTTTCAATCCCTTATAGGTAGGCTAAAAACTTTTTTATTTCTTGCCATTCATACACTTTATCAGCGTTTCAATCCCTTATAGGTAGGCTAAAAACTCAGACAAATTTAAAGGTAATTATAATCAAATGGCAGTTTCAATCCCTTATAAGTAGGCTAAAAACCAGTCCAAAAGTTGCAGCCTGTATCAAAAAAGAATGTTTCAATCCCTTATAGGTAGGCTAAAAACTATAACACTTGGAGTTATTTTGTGTTTACTAATATTTGTTTCAATCCCTTATAGGTAGGCTAAAAACCTTATGAAGAAGACTCAACAGTATCAACAGAACAGATGTTTCAATCCCTTATAGGTAGGCTAAAAACTCTGTCTTTTATATTATTTTGTAGCATGTATTCAAGTTTCAATCCCTTATAGGTAGGCTAAAAACAGTCATAATCATTAGTAACTTTAAAAACTGGTATAAGTTTCAATCCCTTATAGGTAGGCTAAAAACCCAGCAGGCTTTGATTGCCTGCTGCAGGAATGCAGGGTTTCAATCCCTTATAGGTAGGCTAAAAACTGATGAAAAATAAATTTTTACTTGTCTGTTATTAGGGTTTCAATCCCTTATAGGTAGGCTAAAAACGTGGCACCAGAACAAACTTTTTATTCATCAGTTAATGTTTCAATCCCTTATAGGTAGGCTAAAAACGCTAAAAAAGGACCTGATAGTGTGGAGTATGGAATGTTTCAATCCCTTATAGGTAGGCTAAAAACGATTGTCAGGTCTGCCACTGTCTTGCTGGCAAGGTAGTTTCAATCCCTTATAGGTAGGCTAAAAACTTGGCAGATGATATATAGCAACCCAACTGATCCAGGTTTCAATCCCTTATAGGTAGGCTAAAAACCTTGTTTGATACATTTGCATGATGGACCACCGACGAGTGTTTCAATCCCTTATAGGTAGGCTAAAAACTGACAGAGAAACAAGGACAAGAAGCATTTTAGATATGTTTCAATCCCTTATAGGTAGGCTAAAAACCGTTTCCCTCATTCTCTTTTCCAACGTCATCACCTCCGTTTCAATCCCTTATAGGTAGGCTAAAAACCTAAAGTTGTCGAGGAAATAAGACAAATGATATCGGCGTTTCAATCCCTTATAGGTAGGCTAAAAACGAGCAACAAAATATTGACTATTCAGTAATTGATATTGCGTTTCAATCCCTTATAGGTAGGCTAAAAACTTCAGCCCAAAAAGTTAAGGAAACTGAACAACAGGTGTTTCAATCCCTTATAGGTAGGCTAAAAACGCCACCAGACAGCGAAATAGAGCGTTTACAACGTTAGTTTCAATCCCTTATAGGTAGGCTAAAAACATGGTTTTCCGGTCATTGGTGTTATCAATTATGATTGTTTCAATCCCTTATAGGTAGGCTAAAAACAATCAACTGAAAATATTATAAGTTTCAGGAAGCGGAGTTTCAATCCCTTATAGGTAGGCTAAAAACACGTAGAGAGCTTGAAAATACTATAGCATATATATACACAATGCATTTTGTAAAAAACCTGTAACAATTAAATTTTACCACTTATTAAAGTATTGTCAAGTATTTGAAGATAAAAAAATTTTCCCGTCGACCTCCAGGGGTTTTTACACTATCTTAGGTCGACGGGATATTTTTTACTACCATTTTAATAAAAATAAATAAACTAATAAATATTTATAAATAAAATTAACTCATGGTAAGCTAAATATTTATGAAAGCGGGTAAATTGACTAAAACTATAAAGCATTAATTGAATATTCATAGCCCATAAACCTATTTATTGAATGTATTGCTGCTCCAATTGCAGAACTAAATTTACCTAACTCTGTTACTTTTATTTCACATGAGGCTCTATTACTTTTTAGTGCCTTTTTTTCGACAATGTCATTTACCTTTGAAAGCAATATATCTTTAAAAAGAATTATATCTCCCCCAAGAATAATCATTCTTGGATTAATCAAATTGATTACACTTGAAATACCAATTGCAGTGTACTTTGATGCAGATTGCAAAACTCTTAAACAAAGTTCATCTCCATCATTAGCACAGTTAACAATATTCTCTAAACTTATCTCATTTATATCAAATCTTTCAAATAGAATACTACTTTCGCCTTGTTTCATATACATTATCATTCTTTTTATAATACTCGGTGTTGAAACCATTGTCTCAAGACAACCGAAGTTACCACACCCACATAAAGGACCATCTTCTTTTACTGTAATATGACCAAGCTCACCCGCATTTCCACTTGTTCCTTTATATAACTGACTGTTTATATATATGCCCGAACCAACGCCGCTTTTTATATTTATAGCCATAAAATTATTGATATTCTTTGCAAGGCCAACATGCTTTTCTGCTATTGCAGAAAGCCTTGATTCGTTTTCGATGGCTATTGTATTTCTAAATATACTGAAAAGAGATTCTTTAATATCAACTTCATTCCAATTTAAGTTGGGTGCAAGTTCAATTTTCTCATCTTTGCTAATTAAACCGGGAATTGATATACCAATTCCTTTTATCATATCTTTTGATAAGTTAAAATTGTTAACAAAATTATTATAAATCTCAATAACATGTTCTATAAATTCAAAAGGACTGAAGGCTGGGGTATTAATCTCAAAGGAGGATAAAACCTTCATATCAAAACTTAATAATACTGTTCTTATAATACCTACATCAATATCAATACCAATAAAATAGCCATAATCAGGATTTAAAGTAACAAGCTGCGAAGGTCTTCCGCCTGTTGATTCAGCAACCCCAGCGTTTAAAATAAGACCTTCATTGAGCATAGAACTTGTTATCTCTGAGATTGTAGTAGGAGTAAGCTTGGTAATATTCTTTATTTCAGCCTTTGAAATAACTCCTGCATTTCTAATTGTGTCAAAAACCTGAAACCTATTTAGCCTTTTCAAAAACTTACTGTTACCAGGTAGTTTCATAAAAAACCCTACTTTGCCTATTCAAACATATATTGATTTAATATAGCTTCGAGTAATTCTTGCTTGCCAGACTTGTTTGTGATTTTTCCAAGATTTAAAGCATATTCTTCAAGCTTTTTGAAATCTGCTTTTCCAGAAACAATATCTAAACCAATGCCTTCTTTATAGCTTGCATATCTTTCTTCAATAAATTTATCAAGAACGCCATCTTTTACTAATTTATGAGCAATCTTAAAGCCTTTCGCGAATGCATCCATACCAGCTATATGAGCTATAAATAGGTCTTCAACTTCAAAAGAACCTCTTCTTACCTTAGCATCAAAGTTAAGGCCACCCTTATCAAATCCACCTGCTTTTATAACCTCATACATAGCAAGAGTGGTCATCTTAATATCTGTTGGGAATTGGTCTGTATCCCATCCAAGCATTGGATCCCCCATGTTAGCATCAATTGAACCAAATAGACCATTTATTCTTGCAAATCTTAATTCATGTTGAAAATCATGATAAGCTAAAGTTGCGTGGTTTGCCTCTATATTCAATTTGAAATACTTATCAAGACCATATTTCTTTAGGAATGCTAAAACATTAGCACCATCAAAATCATATTGATGCTTTGTTGGTTCCTTTGGTTTTGGTTCTATTAAAAATTGTCCGTCAAATCCAATTTCTTTTGCATAGTCAACAGCCATTTGAAGGAATCTTGCAAGGTTATCAAGCTCAAGTTCCATATTAGTATTTAAAAGTGTTTCGTATCCTTCTCTTCCGCCCCAGAATACATAGTTTTCACCGTCAAGCTCTTTGGTTACTTCCATAGCCTTTTTAACCTGTGCTGCAGCATAAGCAAAGACATCTGCATTGCATGAAGTTGCAGCACCATGAACATATCTTGGGTTGGAGAAAAGATTTGCAGTACCCCACAAAAGCTTTGTATTGCTTGTTTTTAGATATTCTTTCATTAATGAAACAATTTCGTCAAGGTTTTTATTGCTTTCTCTTAAATTACTTCCTTCTGGTGCAATGTCTCTATCATGGAAGCAGAAGAAAGGTACATCTAATTTTTCAAAGAATTCAAAAGCTGCTTCAAGTTTTGCCTTTGCTAAATCCATAGGGTCAGAAATGCTATCCCATGGTCTTAACATTGTGCCAACACCAAATGGGTCGCTTCCTGTTCCCATAAATGTATGCCAATAAGCAATCGCAAAACGCATATGTTCTTTCATTGTTTTGCCATCAATAACTTCATCGGGATTATAGTACTTAAATGCTAATGGGTTTGTTGATTTTGGTCCTTCATATTTGATTTTTGGAATATCTTTAAAATATTTACTCATTAATAAAACCTCCATACTTTTTAATATGAAATTAAAAATATCAACAAAAATAATCCATAATTAACGTATACAACAATTAATTTTTATATACTTTTTAATATTAAATTAAAAAGTATATACATATACAATATACCTTTTTATTTATCCTGTCAAGATACAGTTATTTATTTTATAAAATTATATTGAAAATATACAAATAAAATGATAGGATAAGATTACTAAAACGTTTTATCAAGGAGAAGATGATAAAATGATTGAAATGAAAGATGGTAAATTTATTATTGATGGTGAACCAAAGATTGTTATTGCAGGTGAGATTCACTATTATCGTCTTAAAAAAGATGAATGGGAGGATAGGATTGTAAAATTAAAAAACGCTGGTTTAAATGCAGTTGCCTCATACATACCGTGGCTTTGTCATCAATATAAAGAAGATCAACTTGACTTGGAGGGAAAAACCAGACCAGAGCTAAATCTTGCTGAATTTATTGATCTTTGTAAAAAACATGATCTTTATTTCTTTGCAAGGCCAGGGCCTTTTATTATGGCTGAGATGAAAAACGAAGGTATTCCTTACTGGGTTTATGAAAAATACCCTGAAATTATTCCGAAAACATGGGATGGCAAAAAAACTTCATCAAAAATGATTGATTATCTATCGCCTAATTTTCTTATTGAAACAGCAAAATGGTATAAATCATTATCAGAAATATTAAAACCAAGGCTTTACACAAATGGTGGGAATATTATTGCAATTCAATTAGATAATGAAGTAGGAATGTTGCAGTGGGTTAGCAATAATCCTATATTTACTGATAATTCAGTACAAAGATTTATAACTTGGCTTAAATCAAAATATAGTTCGGATGAATTAAGTGAGAGATATCCATTTGATATCGATAATATTGATCTATGCAAAAAGTATTTCATATCACCTCAAGAAAGCTTTGTATTATCATTTATAAACGACTTTGGTTATTTTATGAGAGACTGTTACACAGAATACATTTACAGACTCAAATCAATTTTTGAATCTTTTAATATAAAAAATATTCCTTTTGTTGTAAATATTCATGGAACAAGTAATGGTGGTTGCTATACCTTCCCAATAGGCATCAGTCAGCTTTACAAAACTTATTGTTCTTCTAAAGATATATTTGCGGGGACTGATATTTACATAGGTGATTTATCAATAAACAAGTATCACCAACTTTATATAATTAATTCCATGATGGAGTCTGTCAATAACAATGAACAAATATTATCTTCTGTTGAATTTGAATGTGGAAGCGGAGATTATAACGACTCATATTCTTCAAGATATAGCCCTGCCTCAGCAGATTTAAAAGCCAGATTATGTATTTCACAAGGTTTTAAACTATTTAATTACTACCTATTTTCTGGAGGATATAATTATAGATTAAATCCAGAGCCATACGACGGAAATGGTAGAATTGCCTTTACAGGTGAAAGGCATGGATTTGCTGCACCTATAAATCCTGAAGGTAAACTAAGTTATTCTTATTATAGAACCTCAGAATCGGTAAAAACAATACTTTCACTTCAAAAGCTAATATCAGAGGCTCAGCAAGTAAAAGATGATATTTATTTAGGATTTATTCCCGATTATTATATGACAGAACATTATTACCCTAATAGTTCAAAGAATATAGAGTTTAAAAACAGTTTAGAAAGAGGAAGAACATTAGCTTGGGATGGCATATTAAAGGCTTCCCTTATGTTAGGATACAATTTTGGAACAGTTAACATACAAGATGACGAAATAATAAAAGAAAAATGTAAATTATTAATTGTTCCTTCTGCAAAGTATATGGCAAAGAAAATACAAGAAAAGCTTAAAGCATTTGTATTAAACAAAGGAAGGTTATTCCTTTATGGCGAAATACCAATGTTTGATATGGAAGGAAACAGATGCACAATATTGGCTGATTTATTAGAAGTGTATAATATACAGCAATTAGATGATAATAATGATTATTTCTTATCTGTTTACCCAGAAAGTTGGGCTTCAAATTTGTATGAATCAAGAACCTTTTTTGTTGAGTGCTATGATATTAATAATGCAGATGTATTTCTAAGAGAATATGAAACTAAAAAGGCATGTGGTTTTTCAAAAAATGTTGGCAATGGAGAAGTTTATGCAATAACAACAGGTTATATATGTAACTTGGATTTCTATAAGATGTTTTTTGAAAGGATAAATGTTTTACCAAAGTACTCTCATAATTGTGAATATTATGGTGTTTATATAACTCCACTAAAAAACCAAAATAATGGCATATTTTTGAGTGTAATTAATGTTGACAGGTTTAATAAAAGATTTAATCTATTTGAAAACGGTAAAGTAATGTTTGATGGGCATACATTTGACTTAGAATCTGAAAGAGGTATTTTCTTACCTATCAATATTGATTTACAGTTTTGTAGAATAGTATATTCAACAGCGGAAATTATTGGATTTAGAGATAACCAAATAATCTTTAGAATAGGACAACGCAATGAAAAAATACTTCTAAAAACAGATAGAGAAGTTGAATTAAGTTCAGAATATAAGTTAGAAAAGACTGAAGAAGGTTATTTAATAACAACTCAAATTGATAAAGGAGAATTGGTTATTAATCTTAAATAATATAACAGAGGGGTTGTCCAAAAAGATAATTGGATAACCCCTTTATTAAAATATTTAGTCTTTACTATTTGAGTTTTTCTATCAATTACGAAATAAAAATTAAATAATTTTTTTGAAAACTTTTATTATTAATTATCATTTATTTTTCGTAACCCTGCTAACTCAATACCTTTTTTAACATATTTATTTTTCATAAAAATATCCCATATAAGGCCAGATAAATAATTTTCTATCATAATAATTGTTATACCTTTATCGATACCAATTACATCTGTAGCATACCATTCATTGTCATTTTCAAGATTAAATGAATCTTTAAAGCCATATATACCCCATAACTTAGGGAAATTATTATAGAAGTTTTCTAAAGCCGAAATTGACTCATCAGGTGTGAAAACAATAGAACCAGCACTACCACAAGGTGGAACTGTTCCATCATTACCTAAATGGATTTCTTCTGAATCCTTAGGAGGTGCTCCATAAGAACCACTGTAGCCGTTTGGACCATCACATGCTGTAAGTCCCCACGAATTTGGACCAAATGTTTTGAATTTATCCTGATAGTCTATACAGTATTGCCTATTTGAAAGAGTCGCATATTTTGAATTTTCCCACCAATTGACATTCTGATTGTCAACCATATTTCGGAGATCAAACCAAGCGAAAGAGAACTGATATACAAAAAGCGAACCACCGGGTGAATGGTATATTTCAGGCAAACCATTGTATGATTTTTTGTTCCTTCTAAATGTATAAAACATACTTGGATCCACAGGATATGTAGGTGATGCAAAGCCCAAAAAATACATCATAAACTGCTCAGCACACATATCCCAATAACCTTCAAAGCCTCTTTCTGGTGAGTATCCCATATAAAAATAATTTTTATTAGGATCAGTATACCATTTCCAATTTGTTCTTGCATAAAGAGTTTCAGCTTTTTCTTTTATTTCCCCTCCAAAATACTCTCCTGCTGCAATAGCACCGCATAATAATATTGCTGTATCAATTACAGATATTTCACATTTTCCAATTCTCTTGCCAGTATTCATGTCTACAAAATGATAATAAAATCCATTTATATTTTCTAAATTATTTAATACGGTATCTAAAGTTTTTGCTGTTCTTTTATATGCAGATTGATAATCAACATACCCTCTCTCAACACCTATAATATAAGCTGTTAAACTAAAACCAACTGATGCAATGCTAGCTATATTTTGGTGTGTTGGGTATCTGTCTTTTATCAAACCATATCCTAGGTTGTTTTCATTGGAATTTGCCTCATTCCAGAAAAAATCAAAACTCTTTTTAAGTTCTAACTCTAATAGTTTATTACCCAATAACATGAAATAACCTCCTCAAGAAAAACTCATAATTAAAAATTTAAGCATAATAATTATTTTTTACTTAGTAAAACAATTTATTATAGAAAGTATACAATATATAAAATTAATTTTCAACAAAAATAAATAAAATCGACAAAACAATAATTGCTAAAGCAACAAAAAATTCAATTGTGCAAAATTAACAAAAATATTATATTTTTATTATTAGTTTTTATAGTTGAAAATGAATACTAAAATGTTTTACTATAAATATTGTAATACTAAAATGTTTTAGTAAATGAAAATTATTAAACATAATTAACAACTATGATTTTGAAAGGAATGGAAATAGATGTATGACTTTTTAAAAAATAAATATGGTTATTATGATACTGATACACATGAATATGTAATAACAGAAAAGAATACACCTAAACCATGGATTAATATTATCAGCAACCCTAACTATGGGATATTAATTTCCCAACGTGGTGGTGGCTATTCTTGGTATTTAAATTCGGTTATTAACAGAATAACAAGATGGCGAATTGACCATTCTGAAGATAATTTAGGAAAGTATTTCTTTATTAGAGAAAAAAACAAGGAATGCATTATTCCTCTCTTAGGCGGTCCTCATCAGTTTGAATATGACAGATACCAATGCAGACATGGCTTAGGTTATTCAAAATTTTCAATAGAATCACAAGAAACCCATATTGATACAACTGTTTTTGTTCCAGTAAATGATTCATGTGAAATATATCTAATTAATATACATAATAATTCTAACCAGTCTAAAGACTATTACTTCTATTCTTATATGGAATGGGCATTAGGAAAATATCCGTATGTAAATCCAGAGTTTGAAAAATTATTTAGCATTGTTGAATATAATAATGAAATCAATGCAGTAATTGCCAAGAAGCATTTATGGGACCAAAGAAATAAAAAAGGACAGTATATGAATAGGACTTGGGATTTTGTTGCTGGAATAGCTTCTAATATTAAACCGCTTTATTTTGAATGCGAGAAAGAAAGATTTATAGGTAGATATAGAAACATTACAAATGCAGAGGGTTTATTAAAAGAAAAACTTGAAAATAGTCAAGGTATAAATATAGATCCTATTACTGCAATGCAATTTGAACTTAATTTAGCACCAAATGAAGGTATTGAACTTGTTTTTGTTATTGGCGTTAAAGAAAATCAAGAAGATCTTGTAGAATACTTTGAAAAGTATAGAGATATTAATACTTCTAAAGCTGAACTTGAAAAAGTAAAACACTTTTGGCATGAATATCTTTCAAAAGAAGAACTTTTAACACCAGACCCTTCATTAAATATATTAGCAAACAAATGGCTTAAGTACCAAGCAATATCATGCAGATTATGGGGTAAATCAGCATATTATCAAGACGGTGGTGCTTTTGGTTATAGAGATCAATTACAAGATAGCCAAGTATATCTTGGATTTGATCCACAAAGCACCAAGAAACAGATTTTACTTCATGCTGGACATCAATATAAATCTGGTATTGTAAAACATTGGTGGCATCCATTTTCTGAGGATGGTCCTGATTCTCACCATTCTGATGATTTGTTATGGTTAGTATTTGTCACAAATAATTATATAAATGAAACAGGTGACTTTTCAATCTTAGAACAAAAAGTAGGGTATCTTGATGGTGGCGAAGGCACAGTTTTAGAACACTGTCTTAAATCAATAGAAAAAGTGTTAGAGAGAAGAAGTGAAAGAGGATTACCACTTATTTGCGAAGGTGACTGGAACGACGGTTTAAATGGTGCGGGGATTGATGGGAAAGGCGAGAGTATTTGGCTTGCTCAATTCCTATATTACATTTTGAACCACTTTGTTGTTATATTAAAAAGATATAATAAAGAAGAATTAGCTCAAAAATATGATGTAATTAAAGAAGAATTGAAAAACAAAGTAAATGAACTTGGATGGGATGGAGAATGGTTTATATATGCAACAGATGATAATGGAAACCCAATTGGAAGCAAGATTTGTAAGGAAGGCTATATACACTTAAATACACAAACTTGGGCATTGTTAACTGAAATCTGTGATAATGAAAGAAAAGAAAAGGTAATTGACTCAGTAAAAAAACACCTTATTTATGATGGGGGCCCAGTTTTATTATATCCAGCTTACAGCATACCAACAGAATCAGTTGGTTATATATCAAGATACGCTCCGGGAAGTCGTGAAAATGGCGGTGTTTATACGCATGCTGCTGTATGGTCAATTATATCTTTCTTAAAAATTAAAGATGTTGAAACAGCATTCGAATTAATTGATAAAATAAATCCATTTAAAAGATCATATAAAAATCCTGAACTTTATAAGACTGAACCTTATGTTCTACCAGGAAATAGTGATGGTCCTACTTCAAAAACATATCTTACTGCAGGCTGGACATGGTACACAGGGTCAGCTGCATGGTTTGTAAAAATGGCTGGGTGGTATATAGCTGGTATAAGGCCAAAATTAGACTATATTATAATTGATCCTGTTTTAAAAGAAGATTGGCAGGAATTTCAGTACAAACGAATTATTCGAGGTAAGGAATATAAATTTTATTTTGAAAAAGGCAATTTAGATAGAAAAGTGGTAGAAATAAATAAAGAAACTATTTTAGAGTTTAATAAGGATGAAATAATTACAATTCCTTATTTACAAAATGAAATTAATGAAATAAAAGTTATACTTTAGGTGGTATAACAATGATTAAAGTAAAGAAGATATTAATAATTTTCTTAGTTTTTCTTTTAATGTGTGAAACATTATATGCAAGCAGTCTAAATCAATCAGATAAAAAACTTCTTATAAATTATGCGAAAGCAACATTTGAGTTTATGAAATATGCAACAAACAACAAGACATTTCTACCTTTGGATGCTTTAGTATGGGAAGATGGGAATTACTCCCCTTCCCATACTATACCTGATATATATTCAAAACATAACTATAATACATCCCCTACTAATATAGGATTATACTTATCATCAATAGTTTCAGCGTATGATTTCAAATTTATCACTAAAGATCAAGCAATATCAATGATTAAGAAAACTCTAAACTCAATAAAAAAACTCAAGACATATAATTACAAAGGCGTAAAAACAACCTTTTTATATAATTGGTATGATACTAATTCTTTAGGATTAGGAAAATGGCCAACAGCAAATGGATATAAGATAGATGGAGGAAATATTTCATCTGTTGATAATGGTTGGTATGCTGCTGGTCTTATAGTTACAAAAGAAGCATTTAAGGAATTAGAGAAAGATATAAATCCAATACTTAATGGTATGAAATGGGATATCTTTTTAAGAAAAGATACAAAGAGATTAGCAGTTGTGATAGACCCTAAAACAGGTGAACAGATAGGAGAATATGGGCTTATTGCTACAGAACCAAGAATTGCAAGTTATATAGGAATAATTAAAGGTGATCTTCCAAAAAACCATTGGTGGAATATCAAAAGGGTATTTCATGTTAACTATACAAAAGGTGAATTTATGACAAAAGACAGTACTACCTTCTTTGAGGGATACGAAGAAGTAGATCTATTTCCAGAATCACAAGAAGGCAAATTGTATCATATAGTTCCTTCTTGGGGTGGCAGCATGTTTGAATTTCTTATGCCTTCATTATTTGTAAAAGAGAGAGAGTTAGGGACAAAAGGGCTTGGACTAAATAATAAAGTTGCAGTTCAGATACAAATTGATTGGGCAAAAGGCAACAATTATGACTTATGGGGATTTTCGCCATGTGCAGTTCCTTCACCAAAAGGATATAGTGAGTTTGGTGTTCCAGGAAGTGGAGTTTATAACCATGACTTTTATGGCAATGACCTATATGGATATAGCGATAAGATGCTTGAATATTATGGAGATATAAAACAAGATACGTGGGCAGGAGATCCAGTTGTTACACCTTATGCTTCCTTTTTGGCATTAGAATATATGCCCACTGAAGCATTAGAAAACATCAAAAAGATGGATAGCAAATACAAAGCTTTCTCATCAAAATATGGATTTTGTGATGCAATAAATTTTAAGAAAAAACAAATACATAGAGCATATCTTATGCTGGATAATTCAATGATTTTGCTTAGTTTAAATAATTATCTAAATAATAATGCTATAAAAAATAGATTTCACAAACAAAAAAATATAAATATTATAGAAAATCTTCTCAAAGAAGAAAAAATGGAGGTGGGAATATCAACAAAAAATTAGTCTCTTTATTCTATATTTATTTATTAATTTAATTAATTAAATTAAGGAGGTATTGAAATTGAAAAGGAAGTTGTCTTATCTTATTCTAATGGTGTTTATGCTAAGTTTTGTATTTTCGGGTTTTGCATTTGCAAGTACAGATGCAAAATATGACTACGATCAAGTGGTAAATGTATTATCTGATCTTAACATTGTATATAGTATTTCTAAAGACTATAAATTAGATTCTTATTTGACACGTGCTGAGTTAGCACAATTAGTTACATTTCTTAGTGGTGTTGATGAAGCAACAATAGATAAAGATTTTTCAGATGCTCAGACACCATTTACTGATATTAATGAACATGAATTATATGGTTATATTGCTTATGCAACAAGTAAGCAAATTATGTCTGGTAGAACAGCAAAGGTATTTGCACCAAATGCTCCAGCAACTGTTCAAGAAGTTGCAACTGTTTTACTAAGGCTTTTAGGTGCAAAAATTCCAAATGGCAAATGGCCATATAATTATTTAAAGGTAGCTTTTGATTTAAACATAATACCAACTAATATTAAACTTGGCAGCATACTTAAAAAAGATGCTTATTTAATGGTTTATAATACATTGAAATTAGATAAAACACAGTTTGAAAACACAAAAATATTACAACAAGTAACTGAAGAATATGGCATTGTTACACAAGCTCCAAAGTATGATGAAAAGTTTGTAATAAACGGTAATGAATATGCAGTATCAACAGACAAAGATATATCAGCTTTGATTGGACAAAGAATTATTGCATATCTTGTAAAAAGAAATGTAAAAGATGAAAATTCAAAATGGGAATTAATAGATTTCAAGACTTTTGAAGGATTAAATAGCAGTGTAAGTGTAACATTAGAAAACCCAAATAATAATCAGACAGCAGACAGAGCTTACTATTCAGTAAATGGAGTTGCAAAATCAGTTGATTTAGACAATGTTGTATTAATTTTAAATAATAAGAGAGTTGAATCTCCAACTAATTCAACACTAGCCGGAGCATATGTCTCATTAATTTCTAACGATGGTGATGATTCAACAATTGAATACATTGTTGGAGTAAAATATGACAAGATGATAGTAACAAAGGTTGAAGCAACTACTGCTAAAAATGATAAGAATGAAGACGTTGATGTTACTATAATTACAGGTTTTGATATGAAAACAAAGAAAGAAATATCATTAAAGACAAAAGACTTAATGGTTGTTGAACCAGGAGATATTTATAATTACACAATTAATAATGATGTAATAGAAGAGCTATATGTTGCAGAAGAAAGAGTAGCTGGTACTGTTAAAGGCATTTTAAATGGTCGTATCTTTATAGAAGATGAAGAAGGTGTTATGAATTCATTTATCTTATCTCCAAATTTAGCAATTTTTATAGAACCAGCAAATTATTCAACAGTAACTTTGGATAAACTTCTTGAGGGAGACAAAATAGTTGGGTTAGCAGCAAATGGTGTTCTACAAAGTCTCATTATTAAGTAAAAGAAAGGAAGGTGTTAGATTATGGACAGAAAAAGAATGATGAGGAAAATAAGCATCTTAGTTCTTGCAGTATTTGTTATAGCTATAGTTGGCTCATTTAGCTTTGTTACAAATAAAGCAAATGCAGCTAATGCTCAAAAGGTTGAAATAAAGCTTGCATCATGGGGCGATGAATCTATTAAGATTAAGTATTTTGAAAAAAGATTTCCTAATATAAAAGTTACAATGGATAAATCTATAACATGGCCTTGGGATGAAAAATTAGCAGCAGCAGCAGCTTCAGGAAAACTACCAGATGTATTCTGGCTATTTAATGTTCCTGCAGCGGCAGCTAATGGCTGGGCAGAAGATTTAACACCATATTTAAAAGCTGATAAAGACTATAATCCAGATAGAGTATTCTTGAATGTATTCCAAACTTCAAATTATTTTGGAAAGCAAATAGCTTTACCTCATTCAATGTTTGCTGCAGTAGTTATGTTAAACCTTGATTTATTCCAAAAAGAGAATATTCCTGTTCCAGCAGCAAATTGGAATTTGAATGATTTTAGGAAGGCTGCTATTAAACTTACAAAATTCTCAGAAAAACAATTTGGTGTTGATGGAATAAGCTGGTTTGCAGAAATGTTACCACCACAATTCAATCCAAACCTCGGTTGGAAAACATATGACGGGAAAAACTTCCATTTTGATGATCCTTCATTTGTAAATGCATACAAATGGGCTATTGATTTAAGAAACAATGACAAGGTTTGTATAGATCTTTATCCAAGTTCACAGCAAGATAAATGGTATGGAAAAGGAAAGTGGGCTTGGACATTAGGAAAAGTTGGAATGAGAATTGCTGGTACTTGGGATATGGGTTGGCAAGCAAAATCATTAAAATTCAAATGGGATGTAAGGCCTTTGCCAGGATATAAATCACAAAAGATACCTCTAATATTAGACTTTGTCGGAATGGCAAAAAATTCAAAACACAAAAAAGAAGCATTTGAATTTATTAAATATATAACATATTCAAAACAAGGTTGGATGGATAGAGTTAACTACGAAAAAGCAAGTATTCCATTAGTATCTGACGCTGATGTTTGGAAATTATATCTATCAAAAGGATATGTTGCTCCAGGTATGAAGGATGTATTAAAACTTATAAAGAATGATAGTTTCTTTGATGGTGCAAAATGGGCTGTTGGTTGGCCAGAAATAAGCTGGGATATGTCATCAAAAATCATAGACAAATTCTGGAAAGGTCAAGCAAAGCCTGAAGATGTTCAAGCAGATCTTCAAAAGAGATCAAGTGATCAGATGAAGGTTATATGGGATAAATTAGAAGCAGCAATTAAGAAGAATTATAAATAATTTTAATTTCTCGCCACCTTATAAAAAGGTGGCGAGAAACCATTTATAAGTCAAAAGGGGTAAATTGATATGAAGCAAAAATTAATTGTGATAACTATTTTAATTTCAATGCTATTAAATATATTCTTTGTTACAGCATTTGCAGCAGGCTCAAATGATGATGTAGACAGTTTATTAAATAGTATTTTAGGAGATTCACCAACAAAAACCGAAACAAAAAATAATGTTGAAAAGAAAGAAACTGAAAAAAACATAGTAATCAAAAGGGTTATTGAGGATAATTATAGTACTGTTATTAAAAAATGGGAAAAAGAAGGTAAAAATGATTATAAAGGAAAAGAGATTGTTGTTGATTTTAATAACTTAGTTAACAGTGATAAGGTTACTATTTTAGATAAAGAAAACTGTTTTGGGTATATTGACAAAGCTATTTTATTTGATGAAAAGGCAAAAGAAGTTGAATTCCAAGTTGATATAGATGAAGATGCTTTATATACAATTGCAGTTGATTATTACCCATTAGAACAATCAATAATTCCAATAGAAAGGTCAATTCAAATAAATAACCAATACCAATACTATGAATCAAGAAGGATAGTTTTAGACAAGACATGGAAAGACAAAGATTCTAAATTTGCAAAAGATTCATTAGGTAATGAGATTCAACCAGAACAAAATATGATAAAAAAATGGCAAACAAAAACTATTTACGAAGCTTCATTATTATATGATTCCCCATTAAAATTTCATTTAAATAAAGGAAAGAATACAATTAAATTTATATATATTCGAAATGATATGCTTCTTGGTAGGATTTATCTAAAGCCAGTAGAAGAAGCATCTGATTACAAAGAATACTTAAAGACTATAAATCAGAATAAAAAAGATAATAATAAGGTTCAAATTAAAATAGAGGCTGAACATCCAACATATAGATCTGTTCCATCTATTCAGCCATATCCTGATAATAACCCAAAAGTTACTCCTTATAGATATGGTGTATTAACTTTAAATACAATTGGTGGACAATCATGGGAAAATGGTGGAGATGCTGTTACATATACTTTTAATGTAGAAGATGAAGGGCTTTATAATATTGCAATAAAGTATGTTCAACAACAAAAGATAAATTTACCTTCATATCGAATGATTTTAATTGATAATAAAGTTCCATTTAGTGAACTTAAAAGATATCCATTTTTTTATACCACTAATTGGAAAATGGAAACTCTGTCAGAAAATAATGAGCCTTATTTGATATATCTTTCTAAAGGTATTCATACAATAACACTTATTGCAAACCCTTCACCTTACCAAGAAGTTATTGAGACAATAAGAAAGATAATGAACGATATCAATAATTTATCATTAGAAATAAAAATGGCAACTGGCAATACACAAGATTTTAATAGAGATTGGGATTTATCAAGCCAAATACCAGATTTAATACCAAGATTAAAAAATATAGTAAAAGAATTAAAGGATAAATATAGTATTTTAAAGAAATTGAGTAACAATAAAGAAGGGGATGCAAGGAATCTTATTATATGTACTAACCAGCTTGAAGATATTTTGAAAAATCCTGATGATATAGCTTATAAAATTGATTCTATAACAACAGATCAGGGATCATTGATGTCTATTTTAGGAGACATGTTAATTAAACTACCAGATCAACCATTACAAATAGATAAAATATACATTTACAAAAATGTTAAGTTACAAAATGAGAATGCAAATGTATTGGAAAAATTAAAAGCATCATTTGTAAATTTCTTTCTAACATTTATAAGAGATTACAATCAGATAGGTAAGAATGAAAAGAATTCTATTCAAATATGGGTTAACCGCCCAAGACAATATGTAACATTAATGCAGCAAATGGCAGACCAATATTTTACTACAAAGACTGGAATAAAAGTAACAATGTCACTTATGCCCGACGAAGGAAAGCTTGTCTTAGCTAATGCTGCTAAGAAGAATCCTGATATCGCTATGTCTATTAGCAACTGGCTACCATTTAATCTTGCTTTAAGAAATGCCCTATATAATTTAAGTGAATTTAGTGATTTTAATCAAGTTACAAAGGACTTAACTAAAGGTGCACTTCTTCCTTTTTATTATGATGGCAATTGTTATGCTGTGCCTGAAACTCAGAATTTTTGGGTGTTATTTTATAGAAAAGATATTTTAGATGCATTGAAAATAGATGTACCACAAACTTGGGAAGATGTAATAAAGATTCTACCAACACTTCAACGCTATGGAATGAATTTCTACGTACCTCTGTCTGGGACAGGTGGTTTTAAACCATTTTACGCTACTTTACCTTTTATATATCAGGCAGGAGGAAGATTGTACAGTGACAATGGAGTTACAACAGAAATAGATTCAGAACAATCGTTAAATGGATTTAAACTTATGACTAAACTATTTACAGTTTACAATTTACCTTTACAGGTTCCAAATTTTTATAACCACTTTAGACAGGGCATGTTACCAATAGGTGTTGCAGATTTTAACACATATATTCAACTTTCAGCAGCAGCACCCGAACTTTCAGGATGGTGGAAAATAGCTCCTATGCCAGGAATACGAAATGAGAACGGTGAAATTATTAGGTATGCACCTGGTACAGGTCAAGCTGTTGTTATATTTAAAAATAGCCAAAAGAAAAAGGAAGCTTGGGAATTTATAAAATGGTGGTTATCTACTGATATTCAAAAAAGATTTGGTAACCTTGTTGAAACAATTTATGGTTCTGAATATAAATGGAATACCTCAAATGTTGAAGCATTTAAAGAACTTCAATGGCCTAAGGAAGATTTAGATGTTATTCTTGAACAATGGAAATGGTTAAAAGATGTTATTCATTTTCCAGGGGACTATATGCTTGAAAGAGAAATAAGTAATGCTTGGAACAAAATAGTGTTTGATGGTGCAAATTATCGAGATGCAGTTGAAAGTGCAGTAATCGAGACAAATAGAGAGTTTGCTAAAAAACTAGAGGAATTTGGATTTATGTCAAATGGTAAGCTAATTAAAAAATATAAATTTATTGATAGATAATTAATGTAAAGGTGTGAGACAAATTGTTTAGACGAAATAGAAAAGATGATTTGAATGCTTATATATTTGTTGGTCCATTTTTAATATTATTTGTAATCTTTATTGTATTACCTGTTATTGCTGCTATATTATTATCATTTACTTATTTTAATACAATAGAGGCTCCCAAATTTATTGGTCTTAAAAACTATATAAACCTTTTTACACAAGATGATATTTTTATGTTGCATGTACTACCTAATACATTTAAATTTGCATTAATCACTGGACCTGGTGGATATTTGCTTTCATTCTGGCTTGCTTGGATGCTTGCTCAGGTTGCCAAAAATGCCAGAAGTGTTTTTACACTTGCAATATATTCACCTTCAATGACTGCCTCTGTTGCAATGGCAGTTGTTTGGCTTGTACTTTTTAGTGGTGATAGAACTGGCTATCTAAATAGCTTTTTATTAAAGATAGGGTTTATTAATTCACCAATTCAATGGACACAGGATCCAAGCTTTTTGATGCCAGCCATGATAATTATTACATTATGGAATAGTATGGGTGTAGGTTTTTTAGCTATGCTTGCAGGTATATTAAATATAAACCCTGAACTATATGAGGCTGGGTATATCGATGGAATAAAAAATAGACTTTATGAAGTTTATTATATAACAATACCATCTATGAAACCTCAAATGCTTTTTGGTGCTGTTATGAGTATTGTTGGAACTTTCCAAGCAGGAGCAATTGGTGTTCAGTTATCAGGTTCCAACCCGACACCTCAATATGCAGGACAATTAATTATAAATCATATTGAGGATTATGGATTTATAAGATACGAGATGGGGTATGCATCAGCTATTTCAGTTGTTTTATTGATTATAGTATATAGTGTTTCAAAGTTTTTCTGGAGACTATTCGGAGAAGGTGATGAATAGATGGCTAAATTCCAAGGAACAAAAATAAATCCAACTAAATTTGATAAAAGCCAGTTAGGTTTTATTATTTTTCTTTCCTTTTTAGGTTTTTTTATGATTCTACCTATTATATTTATGTTTTCGCAAGCCTTTAAGCCAATTGATGAATTGTTTTTATATCCACCAAGATTTTTAGTAAAAAAGCCAACCATAAAAAATTTTGTTGATTTATTTATACAAACTAATATAATGCAAATACCTATGACACGTTATCTTTTCAATAGTATTTTAATAACACTTACAAATGTTTTTTTAACAAGCATAATTAGTACCATGGCAGGTTTTGCTTTATCCAAAAAGGAATTCAGACTGAAAAAAATAATCTTTGAAGCAAATACTATAGCATTAATGTTTGTTCCAGCTGCAGTGGCTATTCCAAGATATTTAATAGTAGAAAAGATGGGGCTAATTGATAATATGTTGGGACATATATTACCTATTTTAGCTTACCCTGTTTGTGTCTTTTTAGCAAAGCAGTTTATCGACCAAGTACCTAATGCATTAATTGAAGCAGCATATATTGATGGAGCAGGGGACTTTTATCTTTTCACTAGATTAGTTTTACCAATGATAAAACCTGCTGTAGCAACTATCTCAATATTGGCCTTTCAAACAACATGGAACAATACTGAGACCTCAGTTATATACATGAATAAGGAAACATTAAAAACATTTGCATTTTACATGAGCACGTTAGCCTCTACTGTAAATAATAATGTTGCTGGGCAAGGGATTGCAGCAGCTGCAGCATTAATAATGTTTATACCAAATCTTGTTATCTTTTTAGTTCAACAAAGCAAGGTAATTGCTACAATGGCACATTCAGGGCTAAAGTAGGAGGATTGAAATATGAAAAAAAAGTTTATTTTAGCTTTTTTGATTTTAATTTTATTATTGCAGACTACAGTTAGTGCTTTTGCGGGGATATCATATTTTACATTTACCTCAAACAATAGAGGAGAGATATTTTTTACACAAACTGGTTATGTTCCAGTTGGAATTATTGATGGATATAATATCTATGAAAAAGGCAGTGATGGGAAAGAATATCAAGTTCCTTTACTTCAGCCAGAGGATATTTATATAGATTCAAATGATGATTTATACATAGCAGATAGCGGAAATTCACGTGTAGTAGTTTTTGACGATGAAGGTAATTTAAAGAAAATCATAGGTAAAGGTGTTTTAGGAGTTCCCAAAGGTGTATTTGTTGATGATCAATTTAATATATATGTTGCAGATACAATGAATGAAGAAGTATATAAATTTGACAGAGAAGGTAACTTACTAAAAGAATACAAAAAGCCTATATCAATGTTATATGGGGATAAAACACCATATAAACCCACAAAAGTAATTGTAGATAAAAGAGGAGATTTATATATTACAAGTGATGGTACCTACCAAGGGCTTGTCCATTTAAGCTCTGATGGAGATTTTATGGGTTTTTTTGGTGGGAATAAACTTGGATTTGATCTTATTTGGTATTTGAAAAAGCTTTTTTATACAAAAGATCAAAAATCAAGAGTTGAAAAAAGACTACCTATGTCTATTTCAAATGCAGCTATAGATAGCGAAGGGCTAATATATACTTGCACAGCAGGTCTTGAAACTGAGGAGATAAAAAAGCTTAATATTGCAGGAAAAAATTTGTTACAATCTAAAAGTTATTGGATTAGATTCAATAATTTAGCTGATAGTAGTTCGAGTTTTATAGATTTGGCTGTTGATAATATTGGTAATATTTATGCAATTGATTCTGTTCAAGCAACCATATATGTATTTGATAGAGATGGAAACACTTTGTTTGTTTTTTCCGGATTAGATTTGGGAAATCAACGTCTTGGACTTATGAAGTCACCGTCAGGAATAGCAGTTTCATCTGATGGTAGAATATATGTAACTGATAAGGAAAGAAACAACATACAAGTATTTAAACCAACAGAGTTTGCACTATTAATCAAACAAGCAATAGCACTTTATTTGGATGGTAAATATCTAAAGAGTGAAAAGCCTTGGCATGAGATTTTAAGACAAAATAACATGTTTGATTTAGCCCATGATGGAATTGGTATGGTAGCCATGAAAAAACATGACTATCAAAAAGCTATGAATGAATTTAGAATTTCTTTCAATGTAAAAGGATTTTCTAATGCTTATTGGGAAGTTAGAAGACAGTGGATGCTAAAATATTTTGGAGTAACATTAATTATATTTATATTTCTTGTTATTTTTTATATTTTTTATAAGAAAAAGATACGAAAAACTCAAAGGTTTTTAAAGTTAAAAGAAAAAGTATCAAGTAGAATTAAAAATAGAATAATTAGTGAAATACTATTTGCTAAGCGTTTGATGAGACATCCTATTGATGGATATTGGGAACTTAAAAGAGAAGGTAAAGCCTCAGTAGCTTCTGCAACAATAATATTATTAATTATTATTATTTTAAGGTTATTTGAATTATATCAGACAAATTTTATTTTCAGTGAGGTTAATATCAGAACATTAAATATTTTAAATGAAGTTTATAAAATAGTATTACCATTATTTGCATGGATTATATCCAATTATTTAGTTAGTGCTATAAATGATGGTGAAGGTAAATTTAGGCATGTTTATATAGGGACAATATATGCACTATCACCATATTTATTATTATCTTTACCAATTGCAATAATTTCAAAAGGCTTAACATTAGTTGAAGAATCTGTATATAGCTTTCTTCATAATGGTATGTATGTCTGGTGTGGAATATTGCTTTTCTTTAAGGTAAAAGAGATTCATAACTATGAATTAGGTGAAACAGTAAAAAATATCATCTATACAATAGTAGGAATAATTATTATTGCAATTGTACTATTTATATTATTTGGTCTTTCTAATCAATTATGGGATTTCATATACTCACTTATACAGGAGGTAAGAATCCGTGACTAAACGATATTTTGTATTTATTCTTATTTTAACTATATTGATAACACCATTGTTAACAACTGCAAAAACAGAAAATGTTGAATATCTTACCAATTGGTATACTCAAACAGATGATTTATCAAAAGTAAATAATGCAATAAAAATATCCAAAGAATTTCTAAAGGTTGCTGACACAAATAGCTTAGAACTTTATGTTAATCCGAAAACATTACAAATCTTGATTAAAAACAAAAAGACTAACTATATTTTTTCATCACAACCATCAGAACAACAACTTAAAGGGGAACAATTAAATCAAGAATGGCAAAATGCAATAAAGTCACCATTTATCATTCAATATTTCAATGATGAAGGAACACTAAATGTAAGTAATGTTTTATCTGAGAATGGATATGTAAAACAATTTAGAAAAATAAATAATGGGTTTCAAGCTGAAATTCTGCTTAAAAATTTAAAAATCTCAATTAAATATAGTATTACAATTAAAGATAGTCAGTTAGTATTATCAATAAATCATAATGATATTAAAGAATTAGGAAGTGTAAAAATATCAACAATTCAGCCTTATCCTTTTTTAGGTGCTACTAAAAAGGCTATGATACCAGGTTATATTTTTATACCCGATGGATCTGGTGCATTAATTAGATTTCAGAATTTTCATCCCAACTATGATGAACCATATGTTGGTGATGTTTATTCTGCTGATAAAGCTATAACAAGTAATTACTCTATGTCTTTTGGTGAAGAAATGATTCATATACCTGTATTTGGGATGGTGCATGGAATTAAACAGAACGCTTTTCTTGCTATAATTGATCAAGGAAAATATAATGCACAAATTGTTGCATATCCAAGTGGTGTTAATACTAATTTTTATTGGGTTTCGCCGAGATTTATTATTAGATATGGATATTTTCAACCTACAAGTAAAAATATGGGTGGTGTAAATACATACCAAAAGGAAAAAAACACAGAAGATATAAAAATAAATTATTATTTTTTATCAAATGCTGATGCAGATTATGTTGGAATGGCAAAGCAGTATAGAAATTATCTAATTGAGAAAAAAATACTGAAGAAAAATAGTTCGTTTAACAATGATTTAAAGATTGAATTATTAATGGCTGATAGTGAACCTGGTTTATTGGGTGATAAGGTTGTTACAATGACCACATTTAAACAGGCTGAAAATATTTTGAGGATATTGAAAAGCAACAAAATAAACAATTTTCAGGTTGTTCTAAAAGGGTGGAACAAATTAGGACTACATGGTAAATGGCCCAATAAATTCCCTTACGAAAAAAGCCTTGGAACTAAAGAGGATTTAAATAGTTTATTAAATTATAGCAAAAAAGAGAACATTCCATTATTTTTTTACGATAATTATACATTAGCCTATGATGGTTCATTAAGCTTCAGCTTAAGAAATGATACAGTAAGGAAAATAACAAATGAGATACTTCAGCTTCCATTGTTTCTTATTGAACAAACAGAAATTTTTGGAGATTCTAAAGATATTTATTATATAAGTCCTAAAAAGGCATTAGATCTAGCAAAAAGAGACTTGAAATGGTTTAATGATTATAAAATACAAAACCTTGCAATTGATAGATTAGGATATGAACTTTTTTCAGATTACAATAAAAAATACAATACTAAAAGAAAAGATGCAGTTAGTATCTATAGAAACTTAATCGATTATTACAGAAGTAAAGATATTAATATAGCTCTATACAAGCCGTTTGATTACTTGTTCGACAAGATTGATGTTTTTTATGATATGCCTATTCACTCATCACAATATACTTACTCTACTGATACAGTACCATTTTTAGAAATTGTATTACATGGATTTGTTACCTATTATGCAAAATATTCCAACTTTTTTGAAAATCCTCAAGAGGAATTATTAAGGCTAATTGATTATGGCTGCTATCCTTCTTTTATAGTAACAAATGAGCAATCATGGAAGCTTAAATATTCGCCATCAAACAATATATATACATCATATTATAAAGATTGGTTAGACGATATTATATATCAATATTCATTTGTAAAAAAAGCTCTTGAAAATGTTAAACAAGCTACAATTGAAGACAGAAAAGTTATAGATGTTGGAATTGTAGAGATAAGATATAGTAATAATTACAAGATATATATAAATTATACATCTAAACAGTATAACTATAAAAATATAAGTATAAAGCCTAAGAACTTTGTTGTTGTAAAGGGGTGAGAAAATGAAAAAAAGATATAAACTGAATCATAGAAGAAGAGAAGCAATAACAGGTTTTTTATTTATTTCTCCTTGGATTTTAGGGTTTCTAATGTTTATGATGTATCCTATTTATTTTTCACTTAAAATGAGTTTTAGTAAGGTATATATAACAACTAATGGGGTTGATACACAACCTATTGGCTTTGACAATTACAAATATGCATTTTTATCTGATCCTGATTTTGTTGAGAAACTTTTAAATTTTATTAAATTTACAGTTATTGCAGTCCCCATAATTGTTATATTTGCATTATTTGTTGCTTTACTTATTAATCAACCAATAAGGTTTAGAGGAGTTTTTAGAGCTATATTCTTTCTTCCAGTTGTTATAACAAGTGGTGAGGTAATGAATGAACTTTTCAGCCAAGGAGCTGCAAGCTTACCTATGCTAAATAAATATGGAATTATCAATTTTATTAGAATGTCATTAAGTCCTGCATGGGCAGGTCCTATAATAAACATAATGCAACAGTTTATTTTAATTCTTTGGTATTCAGGTGTTCAAATATTAATCTTTTTAGCAGGGCTTCAAAAGGTTAATAAACAAACATTTGAGGCAGCAGCAATAGATGGTGCATCACCATGGGAGATGTTCTGGAAAATAATACTTCCAGTTGTAAAACCGTTTATATTAATAAACATTATTTATTCAATTATTGATATTTTTGTATATACAAGTAATGATGTAATAATTATGATAAAAGATAATATGTTTAAGGTGGCAACTGGTTATGGCTATGCATCAGCACTTGCTTGGATTTATTTTTCAATAATTTTTGTAATCTTGATAATTGTTTTATTGATTTTTAGTCGAAAAGAGGAATATTTCAAAATTGAAAAGAATGGCTAAAATTAGAGGTGTGAAAAGATGAAAAATATTACTTTTGCAAAGAAAACCAATTTCTTTTTAAAACATATAAATTTTGATAAAATAAAAATAGCTTTACTCGGTAGGCAGGGAAATGATGGTATTATTTTTAAAACTATTGTATACTATCTTTTAATAAGCGTTGGTTTTATATATTTATATCCTATTTTATTTATTGTCTCGCAAAGTTTTAAAAGTTTAGAAGACCTACTTGATCCTACTGTGGTTTGGATGCCAAGAAGATTATACTTGCAAAACTATATAAGAGCATTTTATTCGCTTAAATATATTGAAACACTTGCAGTAACTATGATTAACTCATTTAGCCCAGCAATTATACAAATGTTTTCTTGTGCATTAGTTGGATATGGATTTGCAAGATTTAGATTTCCGTTTAAAAATATTCTTTTTGGCATAGTATTATTTACATTTATTATACCTACTCAGGTTATTATGATACCTTTATTTATAACATTTTTTAAACTTAATTTATTAGGATCGCCTCTTCCAAATATAATACAAGCTATATTTGCTGGAGGACTCAAAAGTGCCCTATTTATTCTAATTTATAGACAGTTTTTTACAACAATACCTCCATCACTAATTGAATCTGCCAAAATAGACGGTGCAAATGAATTAAAGATTTTTTATAAAATAGTTTTACCTATATCTATACCTGCTATGGTTGTTGTATTTTTGTTTTCTCTGGTTTGGCATTGGAATGAAACATATATGACATCCTTGTTTTTGGGAGATAAACTTACTACACTTCCATTAAAGTTACAAACACTTAATGATGAATATTCAAGATTATATCTATCTGGTAGTGTAAGGCAAAGGATTGATATTAATGAATCTATAAGATTAGCTGCTACAATGCTAATTATATTACCTCTACTAATTTTATATTTGTTTGCTCAAAAATGGTTTGTTGAGGGAATAGAGAGGACAGGAATTACAGGAGAATAAAGGGGAGAGAACTACTATGGTTACCATACACGACGTAGCAAAAAAAGCAGGAGTATCTATAACAACTGTATCTTGGGTAATAAATGAAAAAGGCAATATCAGTGACGAAACAAGACAAAAGGTATGGAAAGCAATTGATGAACTAAACTATGTCCCAAGCTTTAGTGCACAATATCTAAAAAAGAAAAAAACTGAGACGATTGGGCTTATTCTTTCGGAATTAGCTGGTTATTTCTACTCAGAACTTATTAGAGGAATTGAAGATACATTGATAAAATATGACGAGTATTCAATGCTTGCATGCAGTGCTAATAAGAGAACAATTAATACTGCAATTGATTTTTTCACAAGAAAAAGATATGACGGATATATCCTATATTCTCCTCTTATAAAAGATGAGATAATAAAAAGAACAGCTCATAGGCAACTACCTGTTGTTGTATTAGATAGACTAATATCAGATAAATATATTTTCAATATACTAATTAATAATAGAAGCGGTATACAAGAGGCCCTAGAACATATAAGTAAAAAGGGCTATAAAAAGTTAGGTATTGTTAAAGGAAGAGATTCATTTGATTCTAATGAAAGATTTCATGCCATTATTGAATTTAAAGAAAAATATGGCTTTATTATTAAAGATGAATGGATAACAGAATCAAAATTCACTAAAATAAGTGGTTATGAACTTGGCAATTATTATTACAATTTATCAGATAAGCCTGAGGTTATATTTTGCTTAAATGATGAAAGTGCAATTGGCCTAATGCAAAGATTAAGAGAATATGGTGTTATAATACCAAGAGATATTGGTATTGTAGGCTTTGATGATATTGAAATTTCAAGGTATCTTAACCCTTCATTAAGTACAGTTAAAAGGCCTATGTATGATATAGGAACATTAGCAGTTGAGATGCTTTTTGAATGCTTCAATGGGAAAAATTATGAACAAACAATTAGATTAGATACAAGTTTTGTAGAAAGAGAATCAATTTAATGTCAAAAGAGGCCCTTCTGCTTATTGCAGAAGGGCCTCTTTTTGGTTTATTTGCTTATTACTTTATACAACACCTCAGGTTGTATATGATTATTATTGAAAGGCTTTATAAAGAATTCAAATCTAACTTCATTTTCATTAAGCTGATATTTAGATAATGGTCCTGGGCCGCAGCTATTACTACCAAGCCCACCAAGTTTATAATCAATATTTAGTATTAAACCATCATTCTCAATTAATTCATATGGATGTTTAGCCATTGTTAACATTTCATCAGTGTATCTTCTTAAACTGAAGTTGAATGTTGGTTGTCCTAAAATCATAAGTCCAATTCCATTATAATTGGTGATGCTTGCCCACCTAACGTCACACATATTTCCATATTCTTGAGGTTTTACATATGGAACATACATTTCATCAACCATTCTTTTATATATACCTATCAAAGCACTTTCAAGTCTATCAGGATAATTTTCATGTGGACCTCTTCCAAACCATTTAGCATGTTCAAACTCTTTAGGTATAATAAGTTTTAGTCCTATCTTTGGAAGGTGAGGCAATTCTCTTAATATGTTTACATCCATAGAAACTTTTATTGTTCCATCACTAAATACAATATATTTTTGCTTGACATTAAAAACTGGGCTTATACTATAAGCACCAAACACAAACTCTAAGTCAAATATAAATTTATCTTGTTCAATAGAGTAATCAAGATTTACTAATCTTCTTTGTAATTTATTTAGCCCTACTTTATTCCATTCATGCTTAATATGCATGTCATTGTCTGTTGGAGGCCTATATGCATTGAAGATAGGGCCTTCTTTTATTATTTCAATATCATTAAAATACAAAGAAGAAAAAGTTCCATTTAATTTATCAAATATAGCTTTAAAATTGTGGCCTTTTATACTAATTTTTTCAGAGTCACAAACACTTAATGTATTAAATGTTGGAATAAGATTTACTTTTTCTATATTTTCTAAAACTTTAAATTGCCAATATGATAAAATATGTCCTTTGTCTGCCCATGATGTTGACTTATTAATTTTTGCATATATATTTATAAAAATCTCTCCAAATAGATTATCAATTTTTTTATTGTATTTTATATTAACTTCCTTTGTCTCATGCGGATTTATATCAATTTCTTCAAAACTACCCTCATCAAATACTTGGCCATCAATAGTTAATTCCCAATCAAAAGTAATATTCTTAAGATTAATAAAATCATATCTATTTGTTATTTTAAAGATGCCTTTTTTAGAATCAACTTCTTCAATTGTTACAGGCTCATAAACCTTTTTCAGCTCAATTACTGATGGGTATGGTTTTCTATCTGCAAACATAAGGCCATCTATACAAAAGTTTCCATCATTTGGGTGGTCATCAAAATCTCCACCATAAGCAAAATAGCTTTGCCCATTTGAAGCTTTTTGCAAAATGCCATGGTCTACCCATTCCCATACACATCCGCCCATAAGTCTTGGGTACTTGTAAATTGTTTCCCAATATTCTTTTAGATTTCCAGGGCCATTACCCATTGCATGAGCATATTCACACATAAAGAAAGGCCTTTTATCATCTTCTTTTTTACCTTGTTCCTCTAAAAACTGAATATTTGGATACATTACGCTAACAACATCCATAACCTTTGAATCAAATGCTCCTTCATAATGGATAGGTCGGCTTAAATCATAACTTCTTATCCACTGTGCCATTTTATCATGATTTTGCCCATAACCTGATTCATTACCAAGCGACCACATAATTACAGAAGGATGATTCTTATCCCTTTTAACCATTCTTTTTACTCTATCAATATATGCATCTTCCCAGTCAGGATGGTTTGAGAGAAAACTTACATTTCCAATGAAGTCAAACCCATGGGTTTCTAAATCAGTTTCATCAATAACATAAATCCCATACCTATCACATAAATCTAAAAATACAGGATGGTTCGGATAGTGTGAGGTTCTAACAGCATTTATGTTGTATTGCTTCATAAGAATTATATCCTTTTCCATACCTTCTAAAGTTACAGCTTGTCCCACAATTGGGTCAATATCGTGTCTATTAACACCTTTTATTTTTACAGGTATGTTATTTATATAAAAAACACCATCTTTTATCTCAATTTTCCTAAAACCAATATTTTGAGATATTACCTCAACATTGTTGTCAGAATGTATTTTTAACAAAAGTGTGTAAAGATTAGGGGTTTCGGCACTCCAAAGATTTGGATTTAAAATTTCAAATTCTTTTTTTATTTCAGTTGTAGATAGTTTATCAACATTGATATTACTAATCCTTTGCTCGTAAATGGTGTTTCCATCATTATCAAAAAGGGATAATTCAATTTGGACTATTTTGTCAAATTCATTTTTATTAGCTAATAAAATATTAGCTAATAAATTTGCTCTATCTAAATCCTTGCTAAGCTCTTGTTTTATATAAATATCCTTAATATGAACCTTTGGTCTAAAAAGAAGATAAACATCTCTAAAAATACCACTTAATCTCCATTTGTCCTGGTCTTCTAAGTATGTTGCATCAGAGTGCTTTAGAACCATTACAGCAATTGTATTCTCACCATCTTTTAAATATTCAGATATATCAAACTCATGAGAGATATGAGAACCCTTACTAAAACCAACAAAATTACCATTAATCCAAAGATAAAAGAAGGAATCAACACCTTCAAATATAAGATATGTTGAAAAATCTAAATACTTAGTGGCAATATCAAATGTTCTAAAATATATTCCTGTTGGATTATAGTCAGGAACATAAGGAGGATCTACAGGAATAGGATAAGCAACATTTGTATAGTTTGGTTTATCATATCCTTGAAGTTGCCAATTTGAAGGTACAAAAATATCAGCCCAACTTGAATGGTCAAAGTTAGGGTTTTCAAAATCTTCTGGTGCCTTAAATGGTGAGTCAGCATAGAAAAATTTCCAATTTCCATTCAAAGAATAAAATCGTTCAGATAGATGACTGCTATTAATAAGTGCTTTTTGAATACTTTCATAAGGAATAAAATAACTTCTTGGCTCTTCTCTATTTTGATGAAGAAGCTTAGGATTTTGCCAATGTTCTTTTTTTATCATAAATTCACTTCCCCTTTTGTTTTTTCTAATTTTGATTTTATCAGTGATATATATAAGCTTCAATAACAATAAATTATTCTTTATTGCAATATTTTAAATATTAAAATTTAATATTAATAATATTAATAATAATGACATAAAAATATTAAAAATATTAAATTTAGTATTGAATATTTTAATATTTAATTTTATAATATAATTGAGGTGGAAAAAATGTCATACAAACTTATTAAAAAATGCCCAATATGTTCATCTGAAATGAAAATTACCAGATTAAAATGTAATTCCTGTGGAACCTCAATTGAAAATGAGTTTGACATTCCTGATTTCTACAAGTTATCACCTGAACAGTTATATTTTGTAGAGGTATTTTTAAAATGTAGGGGAAATATTAAGGAGGTAGAAAGAGAACTTAAGATTTCATATCCTACTGTAAGATCAAGGCTTGATGAGATACTTGAAATACTTGGCTTATTAGAAAAAAGTAGTATACCTAATCCCAAGGATATTGTTGAAATGTTAGAGAAAGGTGAAATATCACCTGATGATGCTATTAAAATTTTAAAAGAAGGGGTGTAGAATAATGAATGAAGAAATATTAAAGATTTTAAAAATGGTTGAAGAAGGGAAAATAACATCTGATAAAGGTGCAGAACTTATTGCACTTTTGAAGGAAACAAAAGAAAACAAAATTATTGATAAGAGTTATAACAAGAAAATGCTTAAAGTACATGTTGAATCTGCTAATGGAGACAAGGTAAAAGTTAATCTTCCTGTTGAATTTATCAAAAATATTCTAAATTCAGTAGGTAACCTTTCATTTCTTGATAGTGCTTTTACTGGTAATATGCAAAGTTCATCTGGAGAACCAATAAAAATTAACACAGCTTTGATTGCTCATGCAATTGAAAATAATCTTGATGGAGAGATAGTAAACGTTAATTCTCAAAATGGAGACATAGTAAGAGTAGTAATAGAATAGGTGAAATAATATGAGGATTATTGTAAAAGCAAATGGGAAAAACATAAATATTCCAATATCATCAAGACTTATATGTCTATTGTTGGGATGCATACCTTTTAACACTATAATGAGAATTGCAAATAGTAAAATTCCAAAGGATGTTCCAGCTATTTTACCAGAGTTATCAAAAAAGAATTTGATAAAAGCTTTTTGGTGTTTACACAAATTTAAAGGAATCAATTTGGTTGAGGTAGAATCGAAAAATGGGGAAAAGGTTGTCATTAGATTGTAGTTTTGGAGGCAAGTTATGAAGGAGAAAAGTAAAAATTATCTATTTAATATTTATCCCACAATAAAGAGAAACATAAAGTGGCTAATTTTATCTGCTTTAACATCATTAATTCTTTCAATAATTAATGTAATATCAATTAGTTTTGAAAAAAGATCTGTCGATATAGTTTTAAATTATAATAAAAGTGGTTTTTACAGAGTAATATTGATTTTAGTAATTCTTCTTTTAATAAGAGTTCCACTTGAATATTTGAAAACATTTTTATTAGGTAATTTTTCTGAGAGAAGTATTTTTGACTTAAAGAATAAATTAGCAGAGCATCTTAATAAACTACCAATTAGATATATAGAAAAAAATACAACAGGTGATTTTTTATCAAATCTGAATAATGACTTATCACTTATTCAATCTTTTTTGCAGAATTCATTAAATGATTTAATTTACCAACCATTTGTATTCTTACTTGGATTTATCTATGCACTTACAGTTAGCTGGAAACTAACACTTTTTTGTTTCTTAGGTATTCCACCAATCTTGCTTCTTACAATTTTAATTAGTAAACCAATCGAAAAATGGACTAAAAAACAACAAGATACTTTAGGAAGCCTTACATCACTTGTTCAGGATGCAATATCTGGAATTGCTGTTGTAAAGTCATTTAATCTTACAAAGAGATTTTATGAAAAGTTTGATAAAGAGCAGAAGAATGTTTTTTCAAGTGGTATGAAATCAATCAAATATATGATATTAATTGACCCATTCAAATTTATTATGAATATTATGCCTTTTTTTCTTATGTTTTTGATAGGAGGACTTCTTGTAGTAAAAGGTGAGATGACTTTTGGAGGCCTTATTGCTTTTATTGAGCTTATGAATATATTTACTTATCCATTAACTGCTATTCCTAATATTCTTTCTTCTTATAGGCAAGCAAATGCAGCTTCAAACAGAATTATCAATATATTAAATGAACCTACTGAAAGAGAAAATGGCAATGAGTTTCAATCAGTAAGCACAGATATAGATATTGAATTTGAAGAGGTGTATTTTTCATATGATAATGAAAGCTCGGATATACTAAAAGGAGTTAGTTTCAAAGTTAAAAAAGGTGAGAAAGTTGCAATTGTAGGTGCAAGTGGTTCTGGGAAAAGTACTATACTAAAGCTTATACAAGGATTTTACAACATAAAAAGTGGCAGAATAAAGATCTTTGGAAAGAGTATTGATGAGTGGAACCTAACAAAATTAAGAGAGAATATTACTGTAGTTAACCAAGATAGCTTTCTTTTTCCTGAAACAATAAAGGAAAATATTAAATATGGCCATTATGATTCATCAGATGAAGATATAAAGATTGCAGCAAAAAGTGCAAATGCTTTTAATTTCATTGCTGACCTACCAAATAATTTTGAGGAAAATGTTGGGGAAAGAGGAGTAAGGCTTTCAGGCGGTCAAAAACAAAGAATTTCAATAGCAAGAGCAATTTTGAAAAATGCTCCTATACTTCTACTAGATGAGGCCACATCAAGTCTTGATGTCGAATCAGAATATCAAATACAAACTGCTTTAGAAAGGCTGATGGAAGGAAAAACTTCAATTATTGTTGCTCATAGACTATCTACAATTAAAAATGTTGATAGGATATTTGTAATTGATCAAGGTAAAATTGTTGAAGAAGGAACACATAATTCTCTTATGCTTGGCGAAACAATTTACAAAAAACTATATCAAAAGCAATTTGAAGATTTAAATCTACAAGTGGCCTTAAGTGAGGAGTGATTTTTTTGAAAAGATTCAGGAATAATAGGTTAATAAGACTATTTTCATTTATGTGGAAAGATAAATCAAATCCATTTTTAGGAATTTTATATATATTTTCAGCTTTATTTGTTGCAGCAGAAAGCTTAATTTTCAACTATATCTTTTCTATTGGTCTTATGTATATAACCCAAGGTGCAGTTGAAAAAAACTATAAAATACTATTAGATGGTGTCTTATTTATGATAAAACTTATGTTGATAGTATTGTTGATTGCACCCTTCATTTCATACATTTATCAATATTGCATTAGAAAAACAACAATAATTATTAGAAAAAATCTATTTGAACATATATTAAATCTACCTATGAGTATTTTTGAGCAAAAGCATAGTGCAGACATTATTTCAAGAATAAATAATGATGTTAATGTGGCTGAAAATGCTTATTCGTGGCAGATTATGGTATTATTTTCTGCCTTTTTTACAGGGATAGGTGGAAGTATAATAATTGCAACAGCTAACTGGAAGTTATTCTTATATGTTGTTTTTATAGGATTATTATCTGCAGGAGTAAATACTTTGTTTTTTAAACCTATTCAAAAAATAAGTAATCAAATTCAGGAAGGATATTCCAAAGTTAGCCAAAGATTTTCAGATATAATAGCAGGTAATCAGGTAATAAAGATATTTAATATAGGTAGTATAATATTTCAGAAATTTGTTGATATGAATACTTTTGTCTTAAGGCTTAGCCTACGTCGAGTAAAATTTAATGCAACGCTAAATGCATTAAACACATTCTTAGGGTTTTTCAGTTTTTTTGGTGCTGTTATTATAGGTGGAATAATGATTATCAATAAAGAGTTTACAATGGCTAAACTTCTTCTTTGCATTAACCTTATGGGTGGAGTTATGTGGATGTTTGGCTCTATAGGTAATTTTATTACTATGATACAAACTTCTTTAGCAGGAGCCTCAAGGATTTTTGAAATTCTTGATATGGATATTGAAGAGAATAATAAGAAATTAAACGAAAGAGATTTAAATGCTAAAGAAAATATAATTAAATTTGAAGGAATTAGTTTTTCGTATAATAATAGTGACTATGTATTTGACAACATAAATTTTAGCATACCTCAAAATAGTATTGTTGCTTTTGTAGGCTCAAGTGGTGCAGGCAAAAGCACATTGTTTAAATTGATTCTTAGATTTTATAAACCAAGCAAAGGGAAAATATATCTATTTAATAAAGAGATTAGTGAATATTCATTAGAACAATTAAGGGATATAATCTCATATGTTCCACAGGAAAGCTTTTTATTTAATGGGACAATTTTAGAAAATATAGGCTATGGTAAAGAAAATGCTACAAAAGAAGAGATAATTGAGGCAGCTAAACTTGCTTATGCACATGATTTTATAATGAATTTACCTAATGGATATGATACAGTTGTAGGAGAAAGAGGAGCCCTTTTATCGGGTGGTCAAAGACAAAGAATTGCTATCGCAAGGGCACTACTTAAAAACTCACCAATTCTTTTATTGGATGAGGCCACAAGTTCACTTGATTCTGAATCAGAAAGCCTTGTTCAAGAAGCTTTGAATAACCTTATGAAAGGTAAAACAACCTTGGTTATAGCTCATAGACTTTCAACAATAAAAAATGCTGATATTATATATGTTATAGATGATGGTAAAATAATAGAACAAGGAACTCATGATGAGCTTATTGAAAAAAGTGGCAAGTATCAATACTTCTATAAAATGATGGCTGCAAATACTGTTTCTTAATATCTAAGTAATTAAATAATAACACCTTAGTATGAAAATGCTTTGGTGTTTTTTTATTTTTCGACAAATAATTAATTTAATAAATCTTAAAAATAGATACCACTCCTAAAATGAAAGTCCTTTTTTATATATATTAACCCATAGTATAATTAAAATGTACAAGAAATTATTCAAAATGCATAATATATTTTTATTTTATATAAGGAAGGCGTGATTAAATGGAAGCAACAAATATACAATTAAATTCAAACAAAAGAAAAAGTAAAAAAAGTATTCTGAAAAAATTCTTCGAACAAAGATATCTTCAGGCAATGGCAATTCCAGGTGTTATTTGGATGATAATTTTTTGTTACATACCTATGTATGGACTTATTATTGCATTTAAGGAATATGATATTGCACTTGGAATAAATAAATCACCTTGGATTGGATTTATGAACTTCACTGAATTCTTTTCTGATGAGCGATTTTGGCTTATTATGAAAAACACCATAGGTATTTCTTTTTGGAAGCTATTAATAGGTTTTCCTTTACCAATACTATTTGCAATACTCTTAAATGAGTTAAGATCAGTAGGATTCAAGAAAACTGTCCAAACAGTATCTTATTTACCACACTTTATTTCATGGGTTGTATTAGGTGGAATATTAATGTCTTGGTTATCAGATACTGGGCTCATTAATGTAATATTTGTAAAATTAGGTATATTAAAAGATCCTGTTGTATTTTTAGCAGAACCAAAATACTTTTGGCCAATAGTCGTAATCTCAGATGTTTGGAAAGAACTTGGATGGAATGCGATAATCTATCTTGCTGCAATAACAAGTATTGACCCAGAACTATATGAGGCTGCAACAGTTGATGGTGCTGGAAGGTTTAGGAAGATGATAAGTATTACATTACCAAGTATATCGGGAACAATTGCAATTTTATTTATATTAGCTGTAAGTGGAATATTAAATTCAAACTTTGACCAGATATTTGTTTTGAAAAATTCACTAAATGCTGATGCAAGTGATGTTATTGATATATATGTGTATAGAATGGGTATGCAGTCAATGAGATTTTCATATGCTACTGCAATAGGACTTTTTAAATCAGTTATTGCATTAATGCTTCTTATAAGTGCTAACTTTGTATCAAAAAAGCTTACAGACAAATCTTTGTTCTAAGTTTATAGTGTGTTCAAGGAGGAATTTTTAATGCTAAAAAGAGAATCGGTAGGGGATAAAGTATTTGATATAGTAAATGTTTTTTTCATGCTTATTGTATGTTTTCTAACCTTGTATCCAATATGGTATATCATTGTTTACTCCTTTAATGAAGGCAAAGATGCTATGTTAGGTGGGCTTTATTGGTGGCCTCGTAAGTTTACAATAGACAATTACAGAATTGTTTTTTCTAATCAAGAGATCGTAAATGCTTTTGCAGTTACTGTCTCAAGAACATTGATTACCACTTTTCTACATGTATTTTTCACAGCAATGGTAGCTTATGCATTTATGAAAAAAGAACTTATTGGAAGAAAATTATATCTTACATTAGGGACAATAACACTTTTCTTTGGGGGTGGCTTAATCCCTTACTTCTTATTAATAAAATCACTTGGGCTTTATGATAACTTCTTAGTTTATGTAATACCGGGTATGTTTAATTTTTACAACTTAATTATCTTTCAAGCATTTTTTAGAGAACTTCCAGCCGAGCTTGAAGAATCAGCAAGAATTGACGGTGCTAATGACTTTTTAATTTTCTTTAAGATAATAGTTCCTCTTTCTACACCTGTTCTTGCAACAATAGCTCTTTTTGTTGGTGTATATAACTGGAATGACTACTTTATGGGTGTAATATTTGTAAATAATCCAAAACTACAGCCAATTCAAACATTCTTGTATAAAGTTATTGCAGAAACATCATCAAATCAGATGTTAGCAAGTGGTATAAGTAGCCTTAGAGCAAGAACTGCAACATCGCAATCTCTTAAAATGGCAACAATGGTTATAACAACAATGCCAATAGTGGTTATCTATCCATTTTTACAAAGATATTTTGTTAAAGGGCTTTTAATTGGTTCGGTAAAAGGTTAAATAAGGCATCAACCTTTCATTATTGAAGGGTTGAAATATAAAAAACATTTGGGGAGGTTTTTGTATGAAGAGGTCAAAATTATCAAGACTATTTGCTATTGTTTTGTTAGTTGTTTTTGCTTTGACTATTGTTTACATCCCTGCATATAGTTCAAGCACAACAACTCCAGCATGGAAAAAAGACACAAAGCCAGTTACATTTGATTGGTATCTTAACTTTTCATGGTTCCCAAATAAATGGGGCGGCAACATGGTAACTGACTACATAACCAAAAAAACTGGTGTAAAAATTAACTTTATAGTTCCAGCAGGTAATGAAAATGAAAAACTTAATGTTATGATTGCATCAAATACACTACCAGACTTTATTACTCTCGGTTGGTGGGAAGATGCAGTTAAAAAAATGATTAGTGCAAAGCTTGTTTACCCACTTGATGACTTAGCTAAAAAATATGACCCATACTTCTTTAATGTTGCTAATAAACAAAGACTTGGCTGGTATACACAAGATGATGGCCATGTATATGGTTATCCAAATGCTTCATATACACCAAGTGATTTAGATAATCCAAACCTTAGAATTACATCAAACCAAACATTTGATGTAAGAAAGGATATGTATGAAGCATTAGGTAAACCAGATTTCAGAAAACCAGAGACTTTCTTAAAGGCATTATCAGATGCAAAGAAGAAATTCCCAACAGTAAATGGCCAACCATTAATTCCTATTGGATTCCATGAATTTACCGATGTAGGTAACTATTCATTCGAAAGCTATCTATGGAATTTCTTAGCTTTACCAAGAGAAAGAAATGGAAAACTTTATGACATAGTAACACATCCAGAATACTTAAGATGGTTAAAAACATTTAGAAAAGCATATGAAATGGGCTTAATAGCTAAGGATGTATTTGTAGATAAGAGATCCCAAATGGAAGAAAAAATAGCTCAAGGCAGATATTTTTCAATGCTTTATCAATGGACAGATTTCCAAGCACAACAAAAAGAACTCTATAACAAAAATCCAAACCAAATATATATTGCAGTTGATGGTCCTGCTAATTCAAAGCTTGAAAAACCAAAACTTGCTGGTCCTGGAATATCTGGTTGGACATTAACAATGATATCAAAGAATTGCAAGAACCCACAAAGAGCAATAAGCTTTATGACATATTGGCTTAGCCCAGAAGGACAAAAAGACTTCTACCTTGGTGTAAAAGACAAAATGTGGACAGTTAAGAATGGCAAAGAACAAATGTTACCAGAAGTTGTTAAGCTTATGAATACTGATAGAACAGCTTATGACAAGAAATATGGTGGAGAATTAACATATTGGATGCTTGGAGATTGGCCACTTGTATCAAAATGGCAACCAGAAGAACCAATTACATCTAAGGTGTTAACAGATTGGACAGTTGGAAAGGCTGTAAGCTATGCACAATATGATAATCTTAATCCTCCAGCTGATACCCCAGAAGGTGTTATAGCTCAAAAGGTTGCTATGAAGTGGGGTCAAACATTACCAAAACTTATAATGGCAAAATCAGATAAAGAATTTGATTCTATATTTAAATCATTACAAGACTACAAAGCTAAATTAGGATATAATAAAGTTTTAGCATATCAACAAAAGAAATTAGAAGAAAATAAAAAGAAACTTGGCATTAAGTAATTAAATTTTTGAAGCAGAAGCTGTAAAAAGTTAAATATAATGGATACAGCTTCTGCTTTTCTTTATAAAAAACATGAGGTACACTTAAATTAAGAAATTTTTCAGGAGAAAATCAATATGAAATCATTTAAAAAGATTATTGATTTTTTAAGTTCAATAGGAATAAGAGGAAAACTTTTAATAAGTTGTATTCTAATATTTGCAATTCCAATTGGAACTTTAGGAATAAAATCATTTACAAATGTAAAAGAAACTACAATAAATGAGTATATAAATAATACAAGAACTGAAATGAAACAATTAAATATTTATCTTGAAAAAAATATTGAAATGTGTGAAAGAATATCTCAAATTGTTATGAATGATTCAGACTTTATTGAGTTTATAAGCTCAAATGATGAAATAAGTCTTGAAGAATTTTTAGATTTTAAAGAAAAAGTATTGAATAAAATGGAGAATATCCTTTATATAAATATGGATATAAATAGATTGAGATTCTACTATTCAAATCCAAGGCTTTCAGAAGTTTGGCCTATATTATATAGTGAAGATAGGCTAAAAGACAAGAATATAATTAAAAAAGTTGAAGAAGCTAATGAAATAAGTGTATGGAGGGTTAATAATGTTGATGATATTGGGCCTCCTTTAAGAAAAGAGGAAAAGGTAGTATCACTTTATAAAGAAGTGAAAAACTCGGCTGGTGAACATTTAGGTATATTAGAAGTTAATATGCTTTATGATACATTTTTTTTAGGTGAATATGAAGATTTTCCTGAGATTAAAAAATCTTCTCTTATTCTTTTGAGCCCAGATGTAAGTATAATAACCAATAATAAAAATTTTATATTAAAAGGGCAGAGAATTTCCAAAGAAAATTTTGAACAAAAAATAAAAGGCTTTATCAAGGGCGATAATGGATATTTTAATATGTCTTTCAATAAAATAAATTTTATTGCAGTTTATTCATATATAAAACCATTAAAAGTATATATTGTTAAGATAGTATTTTTAGATGAACTTATAAAAAAAATAGATAAAATTAGATTTGAAATAATAATTCAAATAATAATTATCATTCTCTTAGTTTCAATGGCTATATACTGGATTACATCTACACTTTTAAAGAAATTAGACAATTTAATATTAGCAATGAGAAAGGTTAAGGATGGGGATTTAGATGTTAAAATAGATGTAAGTGGAAAAGATGAAATGGCTGAAATATCATATCATTTTAATGAAATGATACATAGATTAAATAATCTAATAAATGTTGTAATAAGAAAAGAACTAACTGAAAAGGATGCTCAAATAAAAACTCTCCAAAATCAGATAAACGCACACTTTATTTACAATGTTTTAGAAAACATAAAGATGCTTGCAATAATTGACTGTAATGACAAAATAGCTGATGTAGTAACTGGTTTAGGGAAACTTATGAGATACAATATTTCATGGAAAAGCAATTTTGTATATATAAGGGAAGAAATAGATAATATTAAAAACTATATAAACTTAATGAATATTAGAATGGAGAATGAAATAAAGCTTGAGATAAATATAAATGAAAGATTTCTTGATTATAAAATGCTCAAGATGATTTTGCAACCAATCGTTGAGAATTCAATAATTTATGGATTTGATGGGATAGAAAGAGAACCTAAAATAATTATTGATACCATTGTTGAAGATAATAAGCTTATATTTGAAGTTATTGATAATGGGGTTGGAATTGATGAAGAAAGGCTGGAGAAAATTAATAAAATGATTTTTTATGGTGATATCTCAGAGGATAAGATATGTAAAGGAATAGGTATAGGTCTTAAGAATGTTAGTGATAGGATAAAACTTTATTATGGACAAGATATGAATATTACCATTGAAAGCAAACCCAATATATATACAAAAGTTACCATACCAATAATAATTGATAATAAATAATATAGATAGTTTTCTGGAGGGCTTTTATGAAAATAAAGGTTTTAATTGTTGACGATGAAAAATTAATTAGAGAAGGACTTAAGAAGATTATTGAAAAAATTGATGATAAATTTGTAATTGTTGGAGAGGCTAAAAATGGCCTTGATGCTCTTGAAAAGATAAATCAAAGCCAACCTGATATTGCAATTATAGATATTAAAATGCCCATTATGGATGGGCTTGAATTATTAAAAAGAATAAATCAAGAAAACCTCAAAGTTAAAATGATTATTTTAAGTGGTCATGATGAATTTGCTTATGCCAAAATAGCAATTGAAAACGGTGCTAAAGCTTACATACTAAAACCATTTGAAAAAAGTGAGCTTACTGAAACATTAAATAGGTTATATAGTGAGATTGTTGAAGAAAGAAGCATAGAACTTCAGTTGAAAAAAACTGAGGTTATAAAGGAGAAACTATTAGAAACAGAAATAAAAAATATAATCTTAGAACAAATTCAAGGAGATAACATTTTAGAAAAATTATCTTTTTACAAAGAAAATATTAAGGAATTTGAACAGAGTATTTATACAATATTAATTAAAGAAAATCCTAACAATTTTAATGAAGAATATTCATTCTTAAATATGAAAAAGCAAATTGATAGTAAGTTAAAAGAGAAAAATATTAAATATATAAGTTTCTATATTTCAAATGATTCACTTGTATATTTATTAAATAACTTGGAACCTTTAGAGTATTTTTCAAAGTTAAAACAAAGCAATTTAAAAGTTGCAGTATGTGATTATAAATATAACATATATGAAATTTATCAAAGCTTTAAAAATGTTTCTTATGCAATGAAGTATACATATCTTGATAAAACAAATGAAATAGCTATATTTTCAAAGATAAATAATAAAGATTTAAAATATGTTATTCCCAAAGATTACATTTTGAAAATAAGATATTTAGTTGGAACTGAAAAATTTAACGAATGTTGTTCAATTATTGACAAATTATTTTCAGAAAATTGTATAAAGTATTATGCTATTGAATATTTTGAAGAAACAATAAAGCTAATTTACCAAGAGGTTATTGAACATCTTGTAACCAATATTCAAAAAAATATTTCTGATTTTGAGGAATTAAAAAGGTTAGATTCACTATATAATTTTAATGATATCTATGATTACAGAAACAAATTGTTAGACATACTAAAATCAATTAATAATGCTTATATAAAGCTAAAAGGTATATATAAATCTCAAAACGAACTTGAAAAAGCCTTAGATTTTATCAATAAAAATTATTATAAAGATATAAATATGACAATCGTAGCTAATTATGTTTCACTTAATTATTATTATTTTTCAACTCTATTTAAGGAACATACGAAACTTTCATTTATTGATTATTTAAACAATGTAAGAATTAACAAAGCAAAAGAACTGCTAAATGACAGTAGTCTTAAAATTTATGAAATATCCGAAAGGGTTGGGTTTAAAAATCCAAAGCATTTTGCAAGGATATTTAAAAATATAACTGGGATGACACCTGCTGAATATAAAGAAATGTTAGGACTTCAGAAAAAAGAGTAAAACAATCACTTTTAAAAAATATTACAAATTAGCCTCACAAAGATTCTTAAATTTAGATACTTTATCTAAAAAAAAAAGCCTTTATATAAAAATATTACTATGATATCGTAAAAAATGTATACTATTTTATTCAAAATTATTAAGGGGTGTGAGGCTGATGAAGAATTTTAGAAGATTTTTGTGTTTATTTGTTATTTTCTCTTTTATTTTATCTATAATTCCTATGAGTACTTTTGCACAAGTAAACGAAAGTTTACCTTTTAAAGATTTAAATGACCATTGGGCAAAGGATACAATTAAAAAGTTTTCAGAAGCAAGCATAATTAATGGGTATAAAGACAATACATTTAGACCAGATAGGGAAATTACAATTGCTGAAGTATGTTCAATTGTTAATAGAATATTTAACTACCAAAGAAAGACTGATGTAACAAACAATTTAACAAAGCCAAGTGATTGGTTCTATCAAGATCTCCAAAAAGCTTATGCTGCAAAATATTTACCAAACATAGATATAAAAAATTACAATACACCTGCTACAAGAGAGTTATCGTTTTACATACTCAATAAGGTTTTCAAATTAGACCAAACAGAGATAGACAAAAAAGTATTAACATTTACTGACTCTGATAAAATCTCAAATTATTCTAAAGATGCTACAATAAATTTATTTTCACTTGGGGCAATTAAAGGTTATAAGGACAATACAATAAAGCCACTTAAGAGTATTACAAGAGCTGAATTTATTACAATTCTTTCAAGATTAATCTCTGTTTTGGCTAATTCGGATACGCAGTATCAGTTTAATGATATTTTTAACAATGTTATTATAAATTCTCCAGATACAAATTTGAAAGACATTGAAATTAAAGGTAATATTTATATTACAGAAGGAGTTAAAGATGGAGAGGTAACATTACAAAATGTCAAAGTTAACGGTTATTTATTTGTGGAAGGTGGAGGTCCTAATTCTATAAAAATTGTGGATTCAAGTATTAATAAGGTTGTAGTTGATAATAAGATTAGTGAAGTTAAACTATTGGCATCAGGCAAAACTGATATTAAAGAAGCAAAAATATACTCAAATACTAACATAGTTGAGGAAAATATTAATGGAAAAGGCTTTACGAATATTTACTTAAATGCACAAGACAAAGGTATAAACGTAGAATTAAATGCAAGTATTGATAATCTGATTTTAAATAAAGGCATTAACAATCTTAACATATCTAATAGCCAAATTAAGAACATGTTAATTTCAGAAGATTTAGGCCAAGCTAAAATAAAAGTAACAAATTTAGTTATAGATAACTTAGAAATAAAAACTAAAGTAATAGTTGAAACAGATGAGAAAACAACTATTAAAAAGGTTACAATTTCAAATACTGCAAATATGGCAAAAATAATAGGAAAAGCAAACATAGAACAATTTATAAACAACTCAGAAACGGCCTATATAAATGGTATAGAAGTAAAAAAAGACCAAATTATGACTAAAGAACAGATTGATAAAATTGTACAAGAAGAATTAGAAAAAAATAATTCACAAACACAGGGGACATCATCAACTACAACAACTGTTTCAAATAACACTAATTCGACAGGTAACCAAAATACAAATACAGGTAATCAAACAGGTGAGAACAACACTAATCAAGACCAATGGAAATTAATATTCTCAGATGATTTTAATGGAACTTCTCTTGATAGAACAAAGTGGAATGTAATTGATGCTGGTGGAGGATTTGGGAACAATGAACTTCAATACTATGCTGATAGACCTGAAAATGTAAAGGTTGAAAACGGAAATCTTGTTATCACTGCTCTAAAGGAAGATACAAAATACAAAGGAACAAACGATTATACTTCTGGTAAGCTTACTACACAAGATAAATTTTACTTTACTTACGGTAAAGTTGAAGTTAAAGCAAAACTTCCAAAAACAAAAGGGCTCTGGCCAGCAATTTGGATGATGCCACAAGATATGAGCCTATATGGCGGTTGGCCAAGATGTGGCGAAATTGATATTATGGAGCTATTAGGTCATGAACCTAATAAGGTTTATGGGACAATACATTATGGGAATCCACATTCTCAAAGAGGTAATTCATACACATTAGAAAATGGTGATTTTTCAGAAGATTATCACATATTCTCATTAGAATGGGAACCAGGTGAAATAAGATGGTATATTGATGGGCATCTTTATTCAACGCAAAAGAATTGGTTTTCAAGAGATGAAAATGAAGCTTTTGATACAACATACCCAGCACCATTTAATAGAGATTTTTATCTAATATTAAATGTAGCTGTTGGTGGTAACTGGCCAGGAAATCCTGATAATACAACAGTATTTCCTCAGCAGATGCTTGTTGATTATGTAAAAGTATATCAAAAATCAAGCTATAATATAATTGTTTCTACCCCTACACCATCAACAACATTGCCTGCAGACGCTAAAAAAACAACACAAGATGGTAACTATATATACAATGGAGATTTTAGTGAAAACATCGAAGGCGTTGATAACATTGCTGGTATGGAAAATTCATCATATTGGCAATTCTTACACCTTGACCAATTTGGTGGAGATGGAACCATAGTTAATGATAATGGAACAGCAAAAATTGCAATTTCAAAAGCAGGAAACCAAACATATTCCATTCAATTGATTCAAAGACCTGTTCCATTGCAAGAAGGAAAAACATATAAGGTATCATTTGATGCTAAAGCAAGTGCAAATAGAACCATAGAGGTAAAAATGAGCAGTGGTGGTGGTGAAAATGGTTCTACATGGATAGACTATGCACAAAAAATATTCTCTTTAGATACTCAAATGAAGAATTATTCGTTTACTTTTACACATAATTCTGACTCATACAAAAATGCTCGTATTGAATTTAACCTTGGTTTAAATACAAATACAGTTTGGATTGATAATGTAAGGGTTGAAGAGTATCAATTTGATCCAAACTCAATTAAAGAACCTCTTCCAAGTGGTAATTTAATTTATAATGGTTCGTTTGACCAAGGATTTGATAGCAAGATTTGTTGGAATTTAGAGAAATCAAATGATGTAAATGCATCTTTTACAGTTAGCAATGACCCATATCAAAAATTCGCTAATATAAAAATTGAAGGGGCAAATAATTCTAAAGAATCTGTTAAATTAGTTCAAAAAGGATTTGGGCTTAAAAAAGATGGACAATACAAGTTATCATTCAAAGGAAAAGCAAATATTCAGAGAAATATTGATGTAGTAATTAAAGACAATAACAATAATATAGTATATCAGTCGAGCAATATAAGCTTATCGACTGATTGGCAAAATAAATCAGTTACTTTTAACATGCCATATAGTGACAGTGCAAATTGCAGCCTTGAATTTTTAGTTGGTGGGCAACCTGGTAATGTATACATTGATGATGTATGGTTAAAAGAGATTGTTAAATCATCTTCAATTAAGATTAATGCGGTATCAGCAGTTAATAATTCTAATATTACAATAGAAAATGATGCTGTGAAATTTGTTGATGAGAATTCACCAAAAGCTGAGTATTCATTAAATATTCCTCAAAATGGAGATTATGTTGTATCATATAAAGTTTATAAGATTTCAGACGATGCTTATATTAATTTATCTGTAGGTGAAGCTACTTATACCACTAAGCTATTGAATGATTCTAATAAATGGTATATAGCAACAGATATTGTTGCTCTTAGTTCAGGTACAAATAATATAAATGTTTTCGGCAAAAATGTTTTACTTGATTATATTGAAATATCAAAGAATTTAATAACAAATGGAGAAGTAAAAAATGATTTAAATGCTTTTGGAACTTATGTTGGTAATGGTGCGAATGCTAAGTTTGAAAATGAAAAGGGCAGAATTAAGTTAACCATAAATAATATTGGAACAACATTCTATTCTGTTCAATTAAGCCAAAACTTAGTATTAGAAAAGGGAAAGAGATACAGAGTATCATTTGATGCAAAATCAAGCATTGATAGACCTGTTCAAGTAATGATAGATAATAGTTCTAACTACACAAGATACAAAGACTACACCTATACTTTTGGTAATCAGATGAAAACTTATCAGTTTGACTTTGAAATGCCAACTACAAGAAATGATGCAAGATTCAACTTCTGCATTGGCAGTGTTGATAATACACAAAATGTTCCTCATACAATATACTTTGATAACTTTAAGCTTAGTGAAATAGATGAGGTTGAAGGCGATTATGTTTATAATACAGAAGAAGAATTTGACCAAGTTGTTGTAACAAAACTTCATCATGTTGGTGATGTAATATTTAATGATACATTTGATAATGGTAATAGTAATTATGAAGCTTGGTGGGGCGATCAGTGGAATGGAATAGGTTCTGGGACACTTAGCTTTGAAAATGGCAAGCTAAGTATACATGTTGATTCAGTTGGTAATCAATCATTTACACCACAAGTTTACAAACAAGGCATTTATCTTGAACAAAATACAATATATAGACTTACATTTAAGGCTTCATCAGATGTAAATAGGAAAATAAAAATCAATATTGGAAAACCTTTGACTTCCAATCCATGGTTTGTTGAGTATATGCCTCCAAATGTTGTTGATTTAACTTATGAAGAAAAGCAATATCAGATAGACTTTACAGTAAGTCAACCTACCTACGATAATATAAAGCTTGTATTTGAAGTTGGTAAGGTAGATGGGACAGAACAGTTACCTTGCAATATATTATTAGATGATATTAAATTAGAGGTAATTGGTCCAATAATACCTGATGGGACTTTTGATGATATAGGTTCTTGGAAAAACTGGAATGGTGATGTATATAGTGGTGTCGCTACAATGACAATAGCAGCAGAAAATGGAGAACTACATGCCAAAATTGACTCAATTGGTGGGGTATCATATAGTCCACAAATATATAGAAAAGGCATCTATTTAAAACAAGGAGTAACATATAAAGTTAGTTTCAAAGCAAGAGCAAGTAGCAATTGGAAGATAAATCTTAATATAGGCAAAGAGCTTTCTGAATCTCCTTGGTTTATACCATATAAGCCGGCTAAAATATATGATATTACAACTCAGATGACTGAGTTTGAAGAAATCTTTACTGTAAATCAGCCAACTGATGGTGATTTAAAAATTGTATTTGAATTAGGTAATATAAATGGTCAGGGGACACCACCAGTAGATATTTATTTAGATGATGTCGTAATTGAAGAATATCATGAGATTATTCAGCAACCTCCACAAGAAGAGAATTTAGGTCCTATAATTCCTGATGGTGATTTTAGTCAAGGAATTGGTGCTTGGAATAGCTGGGATAACAACAAAAATGCAGGCAGTATAGTATTAGATGTTCAAAATGAACAATTATATGCAAAAATTGACAGTGTTGGAGCTAACTCATGGGAGCCACAGATATTTAGAACAGGACTGAGGCTTGAGAATGGGAAGACATATATTGTAAAATTCAGTGCTAAAGCCACAAAAGATTGGAAGATTAATTTGAATATAGGAAAAGGACTTGACTATGCCCCTTGGTTTATACCTTATAAACAGACAACAAGCTATGATATAACCACAGAAATGAAAGAATATTCAGAACAATTTACGGTAAGTGAAGCAACTGATAGCAATCTTAAAATTGTTTTTGAGGTTGGGAATATCCAAGGACAAGGCTCTACACCGGCAGAGTTATACTTTGATAATATATCAATAGAGGAAGTTAAAAATTAAATATAATTTAATAATGATTTTAGGGAGGGATATCCCTCCCTATTTACTGATTAATAAAAAATATGAGGTGATTGTTATGAATGATGCAAAATACTATGTTGATAATCAAAAAAACGATGCATTTGTAATTGAAAACTACCAGAAAGGCAAACCATTCTCTAGTTTTTTACCTGGTATAGCTGGACTTAAAGGTATACCTATATGGTGTTTTTATGTAAATAGAGGGCAATGTATTGCATCTTTTGGTGTTAAAAATAAAGATGGTGCAATACTTGAGTTCAATGCTGCTAATAAAGCGTACAATTTTACTGCAATAAATGGTTTTAGAACATTTATAAAAATTGATGATAAAAAGGTTGTTTATCAGCCTTTTTTTGATCAGCTAAATGAATTATGTGGTTTTAAAACTCAAAACAAAATGGTTATATATCCTCATATGCTTGAAATAGAAGAATTAAATACAAATGATAATCTAAAAGTAAATATAAAGTATATTACACTTCCTGAAAATAATGTTGGTGGGCTTATAAGAATTGTTGAAATAAAAAATTTAGATGATATTGAGAAAAATCTAAAGATTATTGATGGCCTCAATAAGATTGTATCTTATGGTATGAACAATTTTGTTTTAAAAAACATGTCAAGAACAATAGAAGCATGGGCTCATGTTGACTTTATTAGAAAGAATGCCCTTTTTTATAGAATAAGAGCATCTGCTGAGGATACAACAAAGGTTGTAGAAATAAATGAAGGTAATTTTTATATTTCATTACTTGAAAAACAAGGCCAACTAAATGAAGCATATGCTATTGCTGATCCAAATGTTATATTCGGTGAAAATACAGAATGCATTCATCCAATAAATCTTATTAAAAACGATGTAACAAAGATAGAACAAGTCATCACAAATAAAACCTCATGTGCTTATAGCTATTGTGATGTAAAGATTAAACCAAAAGACAAAATAACATTATATTCGATATTTGGATTTGCATACAATGTTAATAAATTTACCAATCTAATTGAAAGTATAAATAGTGTTGAATTCTTTGATAATGCTCTAATTAGAAATAGAGAGATAATTTATGAAATAACTGATAAGCTATTTGTAAACTCAGGTAAACAAAGTTTTAATTCTTATACAAGAGTTAGCTTGCTTGATAATTATCTAAGAGGCGGAGTTCCAATAGATTTAAAACATAACGATAAAGAAGATATTATGTATGTCTTCTCAAGAAAACATGGTGATTTAGAAAGAGATTATAATGATTTTGAGATAGAACCATCATATTATTCACAAGGTAATGGTGCATATAGGGACATAAACCAAAATCGAAGAAGCGATTTATTTATTAATCCTAAAGTTAAAGACTTTAATATTAGGTATTTCATTAACTTAATACAACTTGATGGCTATAATCCTTTAGGTATAAGAGGTGTTAGATATAAATTCAATAAAGAAAAGGAAGAATATCTCAAGAGTAATTTTAAATGTTATGATAGCCTTAAGGAAACAATAAATACGCCTTTTAGCATGAGTGATCTAATGAAGGTTTTACAAGAAGAAAATAATGATAACATTGATGAGTTAGTTGCATTTTTGGTAACCAATTCAGAAAAGATATTTGATGCTGTTCCAGGTGAGGGCTATTGGGTTGACCACTGGACATATAACTTAGATTTATTGGAAAGATTTGAAGAGATTTATCCTGAAAAAATCAAAGACCTATTATCTGAGAATAGTTTTTATTATTATGATAACGAACATATCATAAGACCAAGAAGTCAAAGATATGTATATGAAGATGGAAATATAATGCAGTATAAATCTTATGTTAGTGACAAAAATAAAAAGCAGTTAATAGATTCCCGCAATGAATATCAAAGATATGTAAGAACAAATTATGGATATGGAGAAGTTTATAAAACAAACATTATTGATAAAATGCTTTGTTTAATTGTAAATAAAATTGCAACATTAGACCCTTTTGGCAAGGGAATAGAGATGGAAGCAGACAAACCAGGTTGGAACGATGCTTTAAATGGGCTTCCTGGTGTATTTGGTTCATCAGTATGTGAAACTATGGAGTTAAAAAGGCTAATTGATTTGTTATTATATTGGATAGAAAAATATAAAGTTGATTCTTTTGAAGTAACCAAAGAGCTTTATGAGTTTATGGACAAGATTCATAAACTTCTTAAAGAAAATCTTAATAGCTATTCATTAGAAAGCAATTTTAGATATTGGGATAGAAGTAATACTATAAAAGAAGAATATAGAGAGAAAACAAAATTTGGCGTAAATGGCAAAAAGGTAAAAGTTGATTATCAAATAATAAATGAATTTTTATCTTTATGTAAAGAAAAATTAAATAATTCAATTAATGATGCTTATGATAATAAGAATAATATCTATAACACTTATTATATAAATAAACCTAAAGATTATGAAATAGATGAGGGGAAAATTAGGGTTAAAAGTTTTGAGCAATATACTGTCCCAGCATTTTTAGAAGGTCAGGTACATGCATTAAGAGTTGAAGACAAAAAAGAAAACCTTATTAACTTATACAATGCTGTAAAGAATAGTGATTTGTATGATAATATTCTTAAGATGTATAAAACTAATGCAAGTCTTGAAAATGCTACTAATGAAATAGGAAGACTTAAAGCCTTTACTCCTGGATGGTTAGAAAATGAATCAATATTTTTGCATATGGAGTATAAGTATATACTTGAATTATTAAAAAGAGGCTTATATGATGAGTACTATAATGAAATTAATAATGTACTAATACCATTTTTAGATCCACAGAAGTATGGTAGAAGTATATTTGAAAATTCTTCATTTATAGCAAGTTCAGCTAATCCAAATAAAAATATTTGGGGGCAGGGATTCGTTGCAAGACTTTCAGGTTCTACTGCTGAATTTATAAATATGCTTACAACGATGGCTTTTGGTGAACGGATTTTTTATATTGATGAGTCAAAGAGATTAAACCTTCAATTTAAGCCAATATTAAAAGGAAGTTTATTTACCACAGAAAAACAAGAAAAAGAGATTTATTTTAATGATAATAAAAGAAAGATATTATTAGATGAAAATACATTTGCTATAATGCTTTTTGGTAGACTTCTTGTGATATACAAGAATCCAAATAGAATTGATACTTTTGCTGAGAATGCTTATATTAAATCAATAAAAATTGACACTCAAGATATTAAAACAATAATTGATGGCTCAGTTATAGGTTATCCTTATTCAACTATGCTAAGAGATTCAAATCAAACAGGTGTTATTGAGATTAATATTGATAAAAAATAAATAGAATTTAAAAAATACAAAAAGCCACAGGACAAAAAGTTCTGTGGCTCTTTTATTTAAATTTCAAAATAATATTTTGGTATTATAAATTTAAATATTATATAATATCCTTAACAATTGATTACATATTAAGGAGTGCTTTTTATGGAATATAGAACTCTAAATCCAAATGAGTTTAATCAGTGGCTTGATCATTGTGTTTATGTTTTTAATGAAGGAAAATATTCTGAAAGCTTTAGGTATTATTTCAAGAATCACTTTATAAATGACCCATATGCTGATTTTGATAGCATTTTTGTGGCAATGGATGGTGAGGAGATTGCTGCTACAGTTAGACTATTCTATCGAGATATATATTTAAATGGTAAAAAGATTAAAACTGGTGGAATAGGAGAGGTTAGCACAAAACCTCAATATAGAGGTATGGGGCTTGCAACAAATCTTTTGAATATGGCAATAAATAAAATGGAAGAAAAAAGTATAAATGTTTCTCTTCTTTTTGCAAGCAGGCATACTTTTTATAACATGTTTGATTATCAACTTATTGAAACTCCAATAAACATTGTAGAAGTAAATAAAGATCAAAAGATATTTGATATACAAATTCGTGATACTGAGTTTTCTTGGGACTTAAAAGATATTATGAACATATATGAAACATATTCATCTAAATTTAATAGTACAGTTGTTCGAACAGAAGATTACTGGCAGAATTGGGTAAGGCAAGAATACAGAAATTCACTTGTTGCTCTTGATAACAACAAGATTATCGGCTACATATTTTATGATGTTGGAAACGAAAGAGTAAATATAAAGGAATTTGGCTTTATTGATAATGTGGATAAAAGTTTGATTTTTGATGCATTTTTGCAGAATATAGCAAACAAGATTGAAAGAGAAAAATCAATTTTTACTTTTCCTTCTGTAATAAAATCTAATTATGCAAGTGTAGAAAGTGATTTTGACAAAAGTAAGATGTATAGGCTTGTTAAGTCATTTGAGTTAAATGGGAAATTAATTGATACAAACCAAAAACTAATTGATGTTTTAAAAACAGATAAATTGCTATTTTGGAGTACTGATGGTTATTAATTTAAGATTATTTTTTACATTTTTATTAATATTTAGATAGTAGAAATAAAATACTACAACTCTTAAATAAGTAATAATATATACAAAAATAATTATTATTGCTATAAGATTATAAGCAATTATCTAAAAAGCTGCAAAACTATAACTTGGTTTGCAGCTTTTTAGATTAATATTTAAGTATAAAGGGGTATAAATATATTGTACAAAATATAAATGATAATAATATACAGAGGTGGATAAGTTTATGAACACAATACTTACCACACAGATTGCAAAATTGTTAGAACAATATGAAAAGTGTGATATAGAAATAAATCTTTTCACAAGAGAATACATAATTAAAATAGCTGAAAACAAATATATAATCACACCACACGAATTTAAGGAACTACTTAAAAACTTTCTTTCACGTGATATGATAATTAAATTGGAGAATTTAATTTACAATTCAATTCAAAATAATAAAAATAAAATATCAACACAATACATTTTAAAAAATAAAAAAATAATTGATTTTAATCTAAAAATTAATTTTTTAATTGACGTTCCAGCTTCAATTGCTGGTAATATAGTAATTAATGAGATAAAAGAAATTCATCAAAAAGAGAATGAATCTATCAATAATATTAGCAATAAAAAAATGGAGTATACTGTTATTAGAGATAATGCACATAATTCATTTAATAAACATTTTTCAAATGAGAAAAATGATAATGAAAACTTTTGGCTTATGTATTTTGAGTTGAATAATTTTTCTTTAATAAATGATATATATGGTCATGATATTGGGGAAAAATTGATAAACAAGGTTCAAAATGAGATTGAAAAATATATACCAAATAATTGGTTATTATCAAGAATTGGTGGAGATGAGTATTTAATTATTACAAATAACTGCACATTCCAGGAAATAGAGAATAGGCTCTATTCAGTATTCAAACGTTTTAATTCTCCTTTTCATCTTGAGAAAAGGTTAATTGTTTATACAACATGTTCTATTGGTATTGTAAAATATCCTGAAAATGGAATAACATTTGAAGAACTTTTTAAGAATGCAGAATTAGCTATGCTAAAGGCAAAACAAAAAAGCAAGTTAGTAGGTGATAGCTTTTTTGAGCTTTATACTCCCCAACTAACCTTTGATACAATTAAAAGAGTAGAATGTGAGAAAAATATTAGACTTGCAATTGATAACGACCAATTTATTATGTTTTATCAACCCAAAATTTCTACAATAACAAAAAATATTGTTGGTTTTGAAGCACTAATAAGATGGAATAATGGTGAAAACAGATTTATTTCACCAAGCGATTTTATTCCAATAGCAGAGGAAACAGGACTTATAATAAATCTTGGATATAAATCAATAGAAATGGTATGCAAAGATATAAATAACTGGGTACAAAAAGGATACAATATTTTACCTATATCAATTAATCTTTCTTCAAAACAGTTTTTAGATGCAAATTTTTTGAATAAACTATATGAAATTTGTGATATTTATAAAATCAATTATAATTTGATTAATATTGAAATAACTGAAAGAACCATGATATATAATATTGAGAAAACTAGACAAATACTAAATAAATTAAGAGAAAAAGGTGTAAAAATAATTATTGATGACTTTGGTAAAGAATATTCATCATTATTTATATTAACTGAACTTCCTATTGATGAAATAAAGATAGACAATATATTTATATCGCAGATTGAGTATGATGAGAAAAAAATTATTGTTTTAAAAACAATAATTTCAATGGCAAACCAATTGGGAATAAAAGTAACTGTTGAAGGAGTTGAAAACAAAAAACAATTTGAAATAGTAAAAGAGCTTCAAGCAGATTTTGTTCAAGGTTTTCTATTTAGCCAACCTGTTTTTCCTAGTGAGGTTGAGAAGATATTGAAGAATAATACAGAATGAAAAATGTTACTTAAAAGGACTGCACGCAATAACAAAGGCTATCCAAAATATTTTGGGTAGCCTTTGTTAATGTTATTAAATAAATATCAATATAAGATTTATGTTCAAAAAAAATATCAATTCCACAAACTAACATCAATATATTTTGTTTACTTTCAATAATCAATTGGCTTTTATATTTCGGTTGAATTTAATGTAAAAGAACTATAAGGTGATATTTTAATCTACTTTTTATAATTGTAAAGGCAATTGTAATACATATTTAATTAAATAAATTTAATTAATTTTATGGGGGAGAATAGTAAAAATTTATGGGTTGAGTGTACAAAATAAACTATTTAAAATCAATAATAGTGGGGCTGAATAATTACATAGTAATTATTCAAAACTCATTAATATATTTTAATTAACAGGGGAGGTATTTGTTAATGGCATTAAGAAGACATGTTTCCATTTTTTTAGTTGCTGTTTTTGTTATTACTTCTGTTTTGAGCTTTAGTTTTGATAGTAAGAATAACAAAGCTCAAGCAGCTGTAAAGCCAAAGGTTTTTACAATGTTTAGTGCTGACGCTTCAGTAACACCACACCCAGATCTATTCTCATCAAAAATAGGTCAAGAGATAACAAAAAGAACTGGTGTTAGACTAAAAGTTGAATATCTTGTTGGTTTAGATCAAGCAACAAAGGTTTCACTTATGTTAGCGTCAGGTGATTTACCAGACTTTGTTTATGGTAGTGGTGAGCATCAACAATTTATAAGAGCAGGTGCAGTAGTTCCACTAGAAGATTACATTAATAAGTACGGTAAATATAGCAAACAGATTTATTCAGATTCAGATTTCAAAAAACTAACTTTAACTGATGGTCACATTTATTTCTTATCATATAATAGAAACGAAGTTTCACCTTCCACAAAAGGTGACTATGCTTTCTGGACTCAGATTGAAGCTTTGAAAGAAGCTGGATATCCTACATTTAAATATTGGGAAGATTATGTTCCATTTATAAAAAATTATGTAAAAAAGCATCCAACAACCGATGGTGCAAAAACTATTGGTCTAACTATTACAACTGAAGGTGCAAGATTCTATATGATTACAAACCCACCTAAATTTTTAATGGGTTCACAAGACGATGGTGCATTTATTGTTAATCAAAAAACATATGAAGCAAAAATGTTTGCAATGAGCAGCGGTGCATATAAGTTTTACAAGAGCTTAAATAGCTTATGGCAAGAAGGAATACTTGATAAAGAAATGTTTGTTCAAAGCCATGATCAATATTTAGCTAAGATTGCTCAAGGAAGAGTTGTTTCAACATTTGGCAGAAATTTCCATTTAACAAATACATGGAACTCATTAAGACAACAAGGAAAATTTAGCAAAGCTCCTGCAGTTCCATTTCCATTAGTATTCAAAGGAACAAAACGTTCAAGATATCTAATGGTATCAACAATTGGTACAAGAGATGGTATTAGTATATCAAAGAAATGTAAAGACCCAGTTGCTGCATTTAAATTCTTAGATGCATTATGCCAAGTTGATATTCAAAAACTTATGTACTGGGGTATAAAAGGCCAAGACTATACTGTTGAAAATGGTAAGATGACAGTTTCTCAAAAACAAATGGAAATGAGGAGAGATCCTGTATATCAAAAGAAACAAGGCATAGGATATTGGGAAATATTTCCACATGCTTACTTAAAGTTACAAGATGGTAATTACAGAAGGCCAGAATTTGATCCAGAAATTGCATATAGAGATTATACAAAGGAAGAGAAAGAAGTTCTTGATGCATATAAATTTAAGAGCTTTATGCAATTCTATGACCCACCAGAACAATCAAAATATGGATATGCATGGGAAATTAGTGTTCCATCTGATAGACAAGATATAACTGTCGGTAACCAAAAGAGAGATGATTTATCAAGAAAATATATACCACAGCTTGTTATGGCTCCAAAGGGAAGATTTGATGATCTATGGAAGAGATATGTAAATGACATGAACAAGACAAATCCAAAAGCAGCTGAGGAATTCTATACACAACAAATTAAGTGGCGTCTTGATAAATGGTATTAATAAAGTATAGTTAAACAAAAAGACAAGGAGGAAGTGAAATTCTTCCTTGTCTTTTATACAATAAAGTGTTTTCAATGGAATTTTAAGGAGGTAAGTTGAGTGGAAAAGGCAATAGGAAATCGTAACAATACATTTTGGAGAAAACTTGCAGAACAAAAAGAATTGGCTATAATGATTGTTCCATTCGTTTTATATGAAATTCTTTTTAGATATGTGCCTATATTTGGATGGGTAATGGCATTCAAAGATTATCAACCTTTCAAAGGCATAATAGCATCTGATTGGGTAGGACTTAATAATTTCAAAATGCTTTTCCAAGATTCAGAATTCTGGTATGCATTAAGAAATACAATTGGGATAAGTTTCCTAAAACTTATTACAACATTTTTAGCAGCTATTATATTTGCGTTGATGTTAAATGAAGTAAAGAATATGTTATTCAAAAGAACAATACAAACAGTTTCTTATCTTCCACACTTTGTATCATGGGTTGTTGCTGCAAGTATAGTAATGACAGTTTTATCTCCAGAAAGTGGTATATTAAATCAAGTATTGTTTAAACTTCACATAATTAAAGAACCAATAGTATGGATGGGTGAAACAAAATACTTTTGGTGGATATTAGCATTATCACAAGTTTGGAAGGAAACTGGTTGGAACGCAATTGTTTATCTTGCAGCCATGACAAGTATTGATCCAGAACTTTACGATGCTGCAAGTGTTGATGGTGCTTCAAGGTTGCAAAAAATTCGCCATATTACATTGCCAAGTATAGCACCAACTATATCAATGCTTCTTATATTAAATGTTGGCTGGCTTTTAAATGCAGGCTTTGAGCAAGTGCTTCTCTTAAGAAACTCAATGGTTGAGGATGTTGCTCAAATTCTTGATACCTATGTTCTTGACTATGGTATTTCAATGTACAGATACTCATATGCAACAGCAGCAGGTATATTTAAGAGTGTAATTAGCGTAATACTTGTTTTAGCAGCTAACAAGATTGCTCAAAAACTTAATGCATCAACTGTTGTATAGTAAGGAGGTAGAAGAATGTCTAAGAAAAGGTTTAATGCTGAAGATATTGTATTAGATACAATAATATATATATTTTTAATTTTAACAGCTTTAGTTACATTATATCCATTTGTAAATATTATTGCTGTTTCATTTAATGATGCACTTGATACAATTAGAGGTGGAATTTACTTTTGGCCAAGAAAATGGACTTTAAAGAATTATAATATAATACTTTCTAACCCAGAAATATATCATGCAGCTGTTATTTCTGTAATAAGAACTGTTTTAGGAACATTCTTAGGAATTATTTGTTCACTTCTTGTTGCATATCCATTAAGTAGAAAGGATTTTGTATTAAGAAAAGGAGCTGCTGCAATACTTGTATTTACAATGTACTTTAGTGGTGGTCTTATACCAACATACCTTTTAATGAGATATTTAAATCTTTTAAATACATTTTGGGTATACATTATTCCAAACTTAATTGGTATGTTTAATGTTATTGTTTTAAGAAGTTATATTGAAACATTACCAGGAAGTATTATTGAATCGGCTAAAATAGATGGAGCAAGTGAATTTAGAATCCTATTTACAATAATATTACCATTATCTATGCCTGCAATTGCTACAATTGCACTATTTATTGGTGTTGGACATTGGAATTCTTGGTTTGATGTTTATTTGTATAACCCGCAAAGACCAGAGCTTAGTACTTTGCAATTTGAGCTTCAAAAGATATTAGCATCTGTTAGTATGCAGACAAGTAGGAATCCAAACTTTGAGGCAGGAAGTATGACTCAACAGATGCAGGCTGTAACACCTGAATCAGTTCGTGCTGCTATGACAATAGTTGCAGTTGCACCAATTTTATTTGTATATCCTTTCTTACAAAGATATTTTGTAAAGGGATTGACAATTGGTAGTGTTAAGGGTGAATAACATAATTTGATTAGGGCAAAATAACGTATTTTACAGTATAATAAGAAGTAAGAAAAAAATAAGGATGATTTTTATGTTTAAAAGATTTAAGCCATTTAGTTTGAATAATTTAAAAGTTAGCCAAAAGTTATTTATGATATATTTACTATGCGTTCTTTTGCCCATTTTGGCTATAAATATTATATTTGTTAGGTGGACTATAAAGAATCTAACAAATCAATGGAAAAAAGAAATAAATATAAACTTTGATGTATATGTTGCAAATATACGAAGCATTATTGACGATACATTATATTTTACAAATATTTTGTATTCTGATGAAAAATTAAATGAGTATTTAAACAGAAATTATGCAAATGAAAATGATTATTTCGATATTCATAGCGAGTATTTAAGACCAACAATCTATCAAGCAAAAAATGCCTACCCACAAATAGAGGATGTTGAAATATGGCATAATAATCCAACAATTCCGTTGAGTGATGGATTCTCATATATTAATAATAATGTAAGACAAACTGAATGGTATAAATTAATTAATAGCAGTAATAAAAGTGTTATTATAGTACCTACTTTTTCGGAGGATAGTTGGAGAGTTTCAATAATAAGAAAATTAGATTATTATGATAGAATGTTTGGAGAACAGGATGAAAATGCTCAACATACTTATAAAAAGATACTTAAAGTGGATATAAACCTTTCATCATTTATCTCAATAATTAGATACAACTTTTTTGACGGTGAGCTATATTTACTTGACAGTAAAAATCATATTCTTGGTTCAAACACACTTTTTGAATATTATATGATGAAACCTTTGATAACATTTGACTATAACAAATATGACAAAAATGAATACATGATTTTTCAAAGAAATTTAAATAAAATAAATTTACTAAATAATTGGAAAATAGTAGGGATTTTTGAGAGAAATTATGTCACAGGAATTTTAAAAAAGCCTATTTTGTTTTTCATATTTGTTGCTTTGATTAGTTTGATTGTTGCAACAGTTAGTATATATTTTATATCAAGATCTTTTTCAATTAGACTTAGCATTCTTTCAAAACATATTCGAAAGAATGCTAAGAAGAAAGATTTTTCTATTATTGAGATAAATGAAGGTAACGATGAAATAGGAGAAACCATTAGAGAATTTAATAATATGTCAAAAAAGATTAAAGAACTTATTGAAAAAGAAATGTTAGCAAAAATACAAAGGCAAAACTTAGAAATTGAGAGAAAGCAAGCAGAGATAAATGCACTTCAATCACAGATTAATCCTCATTTTTTGTTTAATACATTAGAGTCTATTAGAATGAGAAGTATAATAAAGAATGAAAAGGAAACTGCCGAGATTATTAAATATCTTACTAAAACATTAAGAAGACTTATATATTGGGGAAATGATGTTATTACAATAGAAGATGAACTCAAGTTTATTGATGAATTTTTAAGGATTCAGAATTATCGACTTGGTGAAAAATTAACATTTGAAATATATGCAGATGAAGATGTTAAGAATTTAAGAATACCTAAAATGACAATTCAACCACTTGTTGAGAATTCTTGCATCCATGGCATAGAAGAAGTTGAGGGGAATGGATATGTAAAGGTAAAGGTATATAAGGATGCAGATAAATTATTAATAACTGTTGAAGATAACGGAAGGGGTATGAAAGAGGAAGAGATTAAAACTCTTTTTGATAATATATACTGTGAAAAAAATGATTCTAAAAGTATTGGTTTAAAAAATGTATATCGTAGGTTACAACTTTTCTATAATGATAAATTTACATTTAGTATTGATAGCAAATATAAACAAGGAACAGTAATAAAAATTGGAATACTTCTTAATAATGATATTATTTATAAAACTGTTGAAAATGAGGAGAAGTCTAATGTATAGGGTGCTGCTTGTTGAAGACGAAATCTTTGTAAGAGAAGGTATTAAAAGCTTAATAGATTGGGGAAGTATTGGTTTTTCAATTTGTGGTGAGGCTTCTCATGGGAAAGAAGCACTTAAAATTCTTCAAAAAGAATCTTTCGATGTTATTATTACAGATATCAAAATGCCTGAAATGAATGGTTTAGAATTAATAGAAGAGATAAATAAAAGATTTTCTCAGATACCTAAAATTATTATAATAAGTGGTTATAATGAATTCGAATTCGCTAGAACAGCTTTGAAATATAATGTTAAAAACTACATTTTAAAGCCTTTAGATGAATTAGAAATTATCGAGACCATGAAAAAAGTAAGTGATGAAATTAATAAAGATAAACAAGAGAAAGTGCAAAACGATAAATATCGTTTATTAAACAAGAACAATGAATTTCTAAAGTATTTAGAAAAATCAGATTCTATTGATATTAATTATTTACTTGATAATGATTTTAGAAAAGATAAAAACAACTTGGTTATGCTTTCGAAGGTTAATAAAAATGATAAATATGATATTGATAACCTTCTTTATAATTTAGTATACAATTTAAAACAAGCTGAAAAAGGTAATATAAATCTTGATATTTTCTGTGATCATAATTTAAATATATACTTTTTTGCAAAAAGCAAAACACTTAATAATTTGCAAATAATAGAAAAAATTTATCGATATTTAACTAACAATATACAAGAAGATATTACAATTATATACGAAACAATAGATGATATATCAAAAATAAGAAACACATGTAACAAACTTTTAAAGCTTTTAGATTATCTATGCTTTTATGAAAAAACTGGAATATTCAATAGTAATGAAATTAATTGCTTTATCCAAATTGCTAAGTTAGATGAAAAAAGTTTAATAAATAATACAATAAAAAATATAGAACAAAATAATGTTTCAAAAATTAAAGAAGATGTAACTTTATTTATAGATAAATGTTTTCAAGAAAAGATATCCATAGAGGTAATAAGAGGATATATTAACTTGGTAATAATTGAGCTTTTAGAATATTTTCAGATATACGATTTTGAACTTGATGAATTCTTAGCTGTTTTTGATGAAAAATCCTCAAAAAAGAAAGTGATAAATACTTTAAATGATCTGTGTTTAAAGATACTTGAAATTTATAAAAATCAAATTCAAAATTCAAATAATGCTATTATAAAGAAAATAGAAAGATATATAAATGAAAACTTTTCAAAAGATATTACAATAAAAGAAATGTCAAGAGAATTTTATATGAACCCAATTTATCTTGGCCAGCTTTTTAAAAAACAATTTGGTATGAATTTCAATAAATATCTACATACTATACGTGTTGAAATGGCAAAGAGAATGCTTACTAATTCAAATAAAAAGGTATATGAAATTGCTAAAGAGGTTGGGTATAAGGATCCTGAATACTTTTCTATGAAGTTTGAAGAAGTAACAGGTATGACGCCTTCCAACTATAGAAATCAAAAAACAAGATGATTGATAAATATAGGGGGCATAACAATGGAAGAGAAATATTCAATGTGTTGGCTTCAATATAATACTTTAAAGGATAAAGAAAGCTATAAGGACTACATTAAAAATATCATATATTTTGAAGAAAATGATAAAATAAATGCATGCATTGGTGAGTTAAAAAGATTTATTAAAGAAGGGTTTAACAAAACACCAAAATTAATAAAATATGAATTACCACAAAAAGTTTCTGGTATTATTATCGGTAAGATTGAACAACTGAAACAATTAGGATTAGAAATTGAGAAAAATAATCTAAAAGATGAAGGTTTTTTAATTAAAGAAGTTGACAAAAATCTTATTGCAGTTTTAGCAAATTCATATAATGGATTAGTTTATGGAACTTTTGAACTGATTAAACTAATAAGACTTGGAGAAAAGCTAAATGATATAAATATAATAAAAAATCCAAAAGCAAACTTAAGAATTATTAATCATTGGGACAATTTTGATGGTACAATAGAAAGAGGATATGCAGGGAAATCAATCTTTTATAAAGATAATAAAATACTTCTAAACTCAAAAAGGATAGTAGATTATGCAAGATTATTATCATCAATTGGTATTAATTCTATTGTACTTAATAATGTAAATGTAAAGAAAAGAGAGGTTGAGTTTTTAACAGAGCCATACCTTAAAAAATTTCAAAAGATAGCAAATATATTTGGCAAGTATGGCATAAAAATATTTTTGAGCATTAATTTTGCAAGTCCAATTTATCTTGGGAAACTTCCAACAGCTGATCCTCTTGATAAGGATGTTTGTAAGTGGTGGGAGGACAAAGCTAAAGAGATATATGATATCATTCCTAATTTTGGAGGTTTTCTTGTAAAGGCTGATTCAGAATTTAATCCAGGACCTTATGTTTATAACAGAAGCCATGCAGATGGAGCAAATATGTTGGCAAAAGCATTAAAACATTATGGGGGATTAGTTATTTGGAGATGTTTTGTATATAACTGCAGACAAGACTGGAGAGATACCAAAACTGATAGAGCTAAAGCAGCATACGATAATTTTAAACCTTTTGATGGACTTTTTGATGATAATGTAGTTCTTCAAATTAAATTAGGACCAATGGATTTTCAAGTCAGAGAGCCTGTTTCTCCTTTATTCGGTGCATTATTAAAAACAAATCAAATTATTGAATTCCAGATTACACAAGAATATACAGGACAGCAAATACATCTTTGTTACTTGGGTCAACTATGGAAAGAAGCACTTGATTTTGATACATATGCACAGGGAGAAGGATCTTTTGTTAAAAGAATAGTTGATGGTTCTTTATTTAATAAAACCAATTGTGGATTGGCAGGCGTTTCAAATATTGGAGATGACTTCAATTGGACTGGTCATGACTTGGCACAGGCTAATTTATATACATTTGGGAAACTTTCTTGGAATCCTGATGAAAAAATTGAGGACATTGTTGATGAATGGATTAAATTAACTTTTGGTCACAATAAAAAAGTAATAGAAGGTATTACCTATCTATTATTAAATTCTCACAGTATTTATGAAAAATACACAACACCATTAGGCTTAGGATGGATGATAAATCCAGGACATCATTATGGGCCAAGTCCAGAAGGTTATGAGTTTTCTATGTGGGGAACATACCATAGAGCAAGTACTGAAGCTATAGGTGTTGATAGAACTTCTAAAGGGACAAAGTATACAAGCCAATATTCAAAGCATTGGCAAGAGATTTATGATGATATTAATAAATGCCCAGAGAAACTACTTCTTTTCTTTCATAGAGTTAACTGGAATCATAAATTAAAAAATGGGAAAACATTAATACAATATATGTATGACACGCATTTTGAAGGTGTTGAAGAAGTAAAGGTTCTAATTGAAAAATGGACAGAATTAAAAGATTTAGTTTCTAATGATGTATATGATAGGGTTTTAGATAGACTCAATAAACAATACGAACATTCAAAAGAATGGAGAGATGTAATTAACACTTATTTTTACAGAAAAACAGGAATTAAGGATGAACAAAAAAGACATATATACGAATAAATAATTTTAGCTTATGGAGGGTTAACAGAATGAATTTAATGTCAGATGCATTATGTGTTTTAGGCTCAAGGATTGGAATTGCAATTGAACCAACTAATAACAAAAGCTATCTAATAAGACACGGCTTGCATCCTGGAATACCTATGAACCTGAATATAGGTGTTAATGTTGATGGGAAAGTTTTAACATTTCCACTTGGATCAAGTGAAACAAAGTTTGAATTTTTTGACCAAGATATTTATATGACAAGGATATCATTAAAAGCAATAGACGCAGAAACAGGATTAAAGTTTAATCTATCTTTTAGAATACCTTTTAAACCTCAAGATCTTAAGTTTAGCACTGTTCCACTGTTTTTAATAGAACTTGAGGTTGAAAAATTAAGAAGGTCATTTAGATGGAAACCTTCAAAATATGAAGAAGTAGAAGGTAAAATGTTTATAACCTTCGATGAAAACGCATTCAACATCTCACAAAAGAATGACTACTTAACTATGAGTTATAAATCTTACTTAGCAAAAGAAGAAAACTATATTAATGCACAAGATAGAGTATTTGTATTAGAAAGTGAACCAAAGGTTTTATCAAATGGATTTGAAAAAGAGTTTAAGCTAAAGATGGGTGATAAATCTCAAAAAGTTGTAATTGCTTGGGCTTCATTTGACCCTGCTGTTTTAACAGTATTAAATGAAAAAAGTGAGTTTTATTATAAAAAACATTTTAATTCGATTGATGATATTCAACTTTGGGCAAAGGAAAATTATACCGAAATTTTAAAACAAGATGAACTGATTGATAATAAATTTAGAAATGAAAATATAAAGCCAACCCTATCAAAACTATTAGCATACACGCTACATTCATACTTGATAAATACTTGGCTTGTTGTAACACCAAAAGGCCAAGATTGGTTTACAGTCTGGGAGGGAAGCTGCTATTTCCACTCAACTGTGGATGTTGAACACACACAATTTCCATTTTATCTATACATGTGGCCTGAACTTCTTGAAATGGAACTTAATGAATGGGTATACTTTGGCAAAGATGGACAGATAGCATTAGGTGAAAGTGGAAAGGATACCTTATTCTTATCACACGATATGGGTGTTCATTGCAATTGCAGTGGTCAAGCTTATCCACATGATATGGAGGTTGAGGAAAACTGCAATTATATACTACTTGCATTTATGCATTGGAAGAAAACAGGTAATGATTCGGTTATTAAAAACCATACAGACTTTATTATAAAACTTTTAGATTTTATTCTAAAATGTGATATTGATGATGATGGTATCTGCGAGATTGGATGCACAAATACAATTGATGATGCATCACCTGCTATACAATTTGCTAAAAAACAGGTTTATCTTAGCGTAAAAGCTGCTTGTGCAGTTTATGCAGGATATATGATTTTGGATTATTTAGGTATAGATGCCCAAAAGTATTTGGAATTTTCAAAAAAAGCAATACAAAAGGTTGAAAATGAAGGATGGTTAAATGACCATTATGTTGTAACACTTCAGCCTGAAACAGAAGGTATTGTTAATCCATGGACTAAAGAGGTTTTAAAAGGGAAGGTTCCAGGTTGGGATGCATATCATATATACACTATGAACGGATTAGCTATTTTCGATTTACTTGGAATTGATTTTGAGATGGATAACCAAAAATTAAAAATTGATGCCATAAATGGTTGGAAAAATACATTAGGCAAATATGGTTGTAGACATTCAAGCTTTGTAAGATGGGAACAAGACGAAATACCACTTACATTAGAAGGATTAGCATCTACAAGTGATAAAAATGGCTGGATATCTATGAATATGTTAAGAGATATAACAGCATTAAAAAGAGGTTTAGACCTTACTGATAATTTAGAAAGATATTGGGATTGGCAGCTTACAACTAATACGCAAGGTATTTATATGTTTTTTGAAACATTTAATGGTAATAACCTTAACTTCTATCCAAGAGGTATTGCTGCATTTGGTTATCTTTACTTCTTGAATAAATAATTCAATATAAAAGGTAGGTAAAAGAAATGCTTATTCTAAATAGAGAGAATATAGAGAAAAACAAAGCAAAGTGGCAAGAAAAAGGATTTAAATTGCCTGAATTTGATTATAAAGCTATGCAAGAATATTCAATTAAAAATCCCGAATGGGTTCACTTTGGTGCAGGTAATATCTTTAGAGGCTTTGTTGCAATGTTGCAACAAAGCCTATTAGAACAAGGAAAATCAAATAGTGGCATAATAGCTGCTGAATCTTTTGATTATGAGATTATAGAAAAAATTTATAAACCTTATGATAATCTCAGCATTTTAGTAATAGCAAATTCTGATGGTAAACTTGAAAAATCAATTGTTTCAAGCATAAGTGAGAGCTTAGTTGCTGATATAGAAAACTCTTCTTATTGGAATAGACTTATAGAAATTTTTAAAAAACCTTCTCTTAAGATAGTTTCATTCACAATAACTGAAAAGGGATATAATCTCTACAACATAGATGGAGAATTTCTACCTATTGTTAGTTGGGATATTACAAATGGACCTTCAAGCGTTAAAACAGCTATGGGTAAGGTAGCAGCATTACTATATGAAAGATACAAATCAGGAGAATTTCCTATTTCGCTTTTAAGCTTAGACAATTGTTCTCACAATGGCCAAAAATTATACACAGCAGTAAGTACTATAGTAAAAGAGTGGGTAGATAAAGGATTTGTTGAAAGCGGATTTTATGACTATATTTCTAATCCTCAAAAAGTTTCATTCCCATGGAGCATGATTGATAAGATTGTTCCAAGGCCATCTGAACAGGTAAAACAAAACCTTATAAATGATGGAATAGGTAATATGGATATCATCTGCACAAATAAAAACACATATATTGCTCCATTTATAAATGCAGAGAAAGCACAATATCTTGTAATAGAAGATACTTTTGCAAATGGCAGACCTCCGCTTGAACTTGCTGGTGTATATTTTACGGATAGAGAAACTGTTGAAAATGTTGAAAGGATGAAGGTTCAGACATGCCTAAATCCACTTCATACAGCCTTAGCTATATTTGGCTGCTTGTTGGGATACAAATTAATAGCAGATGAAATGAAGGATAAAAGCCTTAAAGGCCTAATTGAAAAAATAGGGTATGAAGAAGGTATGAGGACTTGTGTTGATCCTAAAATAATAAGTCCATTAGCCTTTGTTAAAGAAGTTATTGAAGAAAGACTACCCAATCCATTTATTCCTGATACACCACAAAGGATTGCAACAGATACTTCGCAAAAAATGCCTATACGTTTTGGAGAAACTATTAAAGCTTACTGTATTAGAGAAGATTTAAATGTTGCAGACCTTGAATATATACCTTTAGTTATTGCAGGATGGTGTAGATACCTAATGGGCTTAGATGACAATTGGAATGAGTTCCAATTAAGTTCTGATCCTTTACTTGATGAGTTAAAGAAATATATATCAAAAATTGAAATAGGTAATATAAAATCTATAAAAGACAATCTAAAGCCTATTCTTTCTAATCCGCAATTGTTTGGTGTAAATCTTTATGAAGTAGGGTTAGGCTCAAAGGTTGAAAAGTACTTCAAAGAGATGATAAGTGAGATAGGATCAGTAAGAAAAACATTGGATAAATATATTAATATTTAAGAAAGAGGTGGATATAATATGTCGTTTAAAATGGTTTTTAGATGGTTTGGCGAAAACCATGATTCTGTAAAGTTAGAACAAATAAGGCAAATTCCTGGTATACATGGTGTTGTAGGTGCACTTTTTGATATACCAGTAGGTGAGGTTTGGCCAGAGAAAGATATTTTTGAACTTAAGGAAAAGATTAAATCACATGGATTATCATTTGAGGTTATCGAAAGTGTTAACATTCATGAAGATATCAAGTTAGGGCTCCCAAGCAGAGAAAGATATATAGAAAACTATAGAGAAACAATAAAAAACCTTAGTAAAGCAGGTATTAAAGTAATCTGTTACAATTTTATGCCTGTTTTTGATTGGACCAGAACAGAGCTTGCATATAAATTAGAAGATAAATCTGAAACAATGAGATATGATCACAATATTATTAAGAATTTGAAACCAGAAGATTTAGTAAAAACAGTCAATAGCACATCAGGTGGATTTACATTGCCAGGATGGGAGAAGGATAGGCTAAAAGAGTTAGAACCTGTTATGAAACAATATCAAGATATGACAGAGGAAAAACTTTTCAGCAATTTAGTATACTTTTTAGAAGCTATTATGCCTACATGTGAACAATATGATGTTAAAATGGCTATACATCCTGATGATCCACCCTGGTCAGTATTTAATCTTCCAAGGATTATAAAGAACTTTGACGATTTAAAAAGATTAACCGAAACAGTTGATAGTCCATATAACGGTATTACCTTATGTACAGGTTCACTTGGTGCTAATAAAGAAAATAATATTCCAGAAATAATAAGATATTTTGGAAGCAGAAAAAGAATACATTTTGCCCATGTAAGAAACTTGAAATTTACAGGCGATAGAGTATTTCATGAGACATCTCATTTATCGTCTGATGGTTCATTTGACATGTTTGAAATAATGAAGGCTTTATATGATGTGAGTTTTGATGGATATATAAGACCAGACCACGGAAGAATGATTTGGGGTGAAAAAGCAAGACCAGGCTATGGCCTTTATGATAGAGCACTTGGAATAGCATATTTAAATGGTTTGTGGGAAGCAATTGACAAGATGAATTTAAGATATAGATGAAGGGAGAAATCCTAAGATGGAGGCCCAAGAAGATAATTTTAATTATATAGAATTTTGGCAAGAGAATGAGTGGTGCCTTAAGAATTTTGATAAAAAAACAAGGATTCCTATTACTTTAAACTTTGATGATCATTTTCTTCAAGAATTGGTAGGACCATTTTCAACAATAGAATATTACAATAATCATCAATATAAAATAGATATTCATAAAAAAGCTAATGAGATACTTTATGAAAATTTGGGAAAAAGATTTTATTCTGAGGAAACAGATATTGAACCTTACCCAGTTAGGTTTGAAATACTAATGGGTGCAAACTATAAGATAACCGAAGGTTCAACCCCTTGGTTTGAATCAGAAGTAGAAAATATTGATGATGTTAAAAGATTAATTGAAAGATACCACAAATTTGATCTTAAAAATGAGATTTTCAAAGATAATCTATTGCAAAGAAAAGAAGAGTATGAAAAGAAGACAAACAAAAAAGTTTCTTGGGGACATTTTACAAGAGGCCCTGCAACACTTGCAACAAGTATAATTGGCACAACAAATCTATGTATTTTTATGATGGAAGAGGAAGATGTTATAAATGAGTTTTATGAAATAATGGGTGAAAAGTTAGTAGAATATTTGAAATTAATACGAGAAGCAAGTGGTAATTTTTCAAATAGCATAGCATTATTAGATGATGACTGCTTCTTATTTTCACCAAGCCTTTATGATAAATTTTGTGCTCCAGTATTAGAAAAATTATTTAATACATTTGCACCTAATAAAGATGACAGAAGATTTCAGCATTCTGATAGTGATATGGCACATCTTATGCCCATTTTATATCGATTAGGTGTCAATGCTGTAAACTTTGGACCTAATATACATCCTTTAGAGATAAGAAGAACTATGCCAAATGCAAGGATACATGGACAGATACCACCTTTTGTATTAAGAAATGGCACAAGAGAGGAAATAATTGATATTGTAAAAAGAGATATGGAAGTAGCATTAATTGATGGGAATTTCATAGCCACAACAGCAGGATCTGTTGCAGCAGGAACTCCAATGGAGAATATAAAAACCTTTATAAAAGCAGTTTATGAATTTGGAAAGATAGCTTAGTCAATTTTTGGAGGAATGATTATGGATAAAGAAATGGTATTAAAAAAGATACATGAAAATGGATTGGTAGTAGTTGTAAGAGCTGATTCAAAAGAAAAGGCACTAAAAATTGTAGAGGCATGCAAAAATGGTGGAGCAGGAGCAATAGAAATAACATTTACTGTTCCACATGCTGAGGAGATAATAAGGCATCTTACTGAAAAATATAGTGACCAAGAAATACTTATCGGTGCTGGTACAGTCCTTGATGCTGAAACAGCAAGGATAGCAATAATGCATGGTGCAAAATATGTAGTAAGTCCTTATCTTAATCAGGAATTGGTTAAAATGTGTAATAGATATAAAGTAGCATGTATGCCTGGTGCAATGACAATGAAGGAAGTAGTAGAATCGTTAGAAGCAGGAGCAGATGTTGTTAAAATCTTTCCTGCAGAGTTTTTTGGGCCAAGAATTATAGAAGCATTTAGAGGTCCATTACCTCAGGCAAAGTTAATGCCAACAGGCGGGGTTGATTTAAATAATGTTGAAGATTGGATAAAGGCTAAAGCTTTTGCTGTAGGAGTTGGAAGTGTTATAACTAAATATGCTTCAAAAGATGATTATCAAGCCATAAGCGATATATGTAAGCAATTTATTGAAAAAATCAACAATGCAAAGAGGAGCTGTAATTATGTTTGATGTTGTTGCATTTGGAGAGATGCTCTTAAGACTTTCTCCACCAGGTTACCAAAAGATTATTCAAGCCAATACACTTGAAATGAATTTTGGTGGAGCAGAGGCAAATGTAGCTATTGCACTTTCAAATTTGGGAATTAAGACAGCATATTTTACAATTGTTCCTGATAATGCTTTAGGACAGGCTGCAATAAACCATTTAAGAAAGTTTGGTGTGAATACTGATTATATAAAAAAGAAAGGAAAAAGGCTTGGGTTATATTTCCTTGAAAAAGGCGTAGGTCAGAGAGCTTCTTCTGTGATATATGATAGAGCTGATTCAGCTATATATAGCTTACAAAAATCTGACTTTAATTTAGATGAAATATTAAGTAATACAAAGATATTATTCTTTAGCGGTATTACCGCAGCATTATCTGAAAATATATTAGAATATATTATTGATATATGTAAAACAGCTAAAAAACATAATGTAAAAATAGCTTTTGATATAAATCATAGAACAAAGCTATGGGATTATGAAAAAGCAAATGAAAGGATAAGTAAGTTTATTGAATATATTGATATATTAATAACTAATGAAGAACATGTGAGAAAAGTATTTAAAATTGCAATAAATGAAGAGTATGTTAACGGTATTGACTTAACAGAAGATGGACAGATGCAGCTATATGAAAAGATTGAAAAGAAGTTTCCAAACCTTGAAAAAATTATTTTAGCTGCTCGAAGGAGTTTATCTGCCTCAAAGAATATTTTCTATGCGTATACAAAAGAAGATAATGAATTTATATTCTCCTCCAAAAGAAATGTTGAAATAATTGATAGGGTTGGAGGCGGAGATGCTTTTACAGCAGGCATTTTGTATGGGCTTCTTAATGGATATAATACTAAACATACATTAGAATTTGCTACTGCAATGTGTTTACTAAAGCATACCCTTGAAGGTGATGCAACAGTAGTAAGCTTAGAGGATATTAAAAATGTTATCCTTTTAGATGGTGAAGCAATGATGCAAAGATAAAAAAATAAGGCTATCTCTATATTTTTAGGGATAGCCTTATTTGTACCAAAAATATTAATTATTGCTTTTTCTAAGAATACCTATAACTTTACCAACTATTCTAATTTGTTCTTCTTTTATAGGTATTGGTTCATATTTACTATTTTCAGGAATTAACAATATAGTATTTCCCATTTTGCAAAATCTTTTTAAAGTAATTTCTCCATCAAGTGATGCAATTATTACATCTCTATTTTCGGCATAATTTCGTTTTTCTACAATAGCAATATCACCGTTATTTATGTTAGCATCAATCATACTGTCACCTTTAACTTTAATAGCAAAGTATTTATCTGGATTTTTAATTATATTACCTGGTATATAAATTTGGTCAATAACTTCATCTGATACCTCAATTGGATATCCTGCAGCAACCTTTTCATAGAGATTTATTTTAACCTGTTGTGAGGCATCTATGGTTATATATTGCCCATTTTGTTCTATGTCCATATTCTCACTATCATTTAGTTTTCTAAATTTAAATTTATTTGAATTTCTAAAGTCAATTATTTCATATTCGTCAATATGAGAAGGTAGCATTGAAATATCAAATGTTGGGAAATCATCAACAATGTTATAAGCACTATCCAAAATCAAAATATTATTACCATCTGTTATAACTCCAAATGAACATTTGTCTATAACACTCATATAGCTTTTTAATTGCTCTGTTCCTTGTTCAATTCCTGATAGATATGGTTTTACCTCAAAGATTATGAAAGGTATCTTCTTTTTGCTTTTGTCATATCTAAAAATAATAATATCAATAAATCCAGTTTTAGAAAAAAGTTTAACTTTATATTCAATATCAATAAGTTCAGTAGGATACCTATAAACATCAACTAATTGCTTTATTAACCATTGCCGGACCTCTTCTTCACGGGAATATATATCCTTCAACTTATCGACAAATTTATAATCATCCATTTGGAGTTTATAAAATCTTTTTAAACTGCAACCAGAATCAATACGAAGGTAATTATTGTTTAGTTCAAACAAAAATTTTGATGGCTTTTTGCTTGACGTTAGATACAAAAGCTCATTAGCTCTTGTCATACCAACATATAGAAGTTTTCTATCAGTAGTTTCTTGTATCTTTGCATCTTCGTTATCTTCATAATTAATATAAGGTATTATATTTGCATTTAAACCAGCAATGAATACAACTTTAAATTCAAGTCCTTTTATTGAATGCATTGTAACAATTCTCACAGCATCATATTCAAAATCATTATCATTTGAATTTAAAAAGATTGTTTTAAGACCTTTTATATTTAAGTAGTTATTTAGGTATTCTAAATATTTTTTATTCTTTGCAATAATTACAATATCTTTTAATTGAAATTCTAATGATAATTTTTGAACAATCTCATTATATATGAAATTTGCTTCCTGTTCTTCATTAAGAAAAATTTTATGAACAGGTATATGCCCTTGCTTATCAATTAATGAAGGTTTTACAAAATTTTCATCTTCAATTATTTCTGGAGTCTTTTCTATTAAACTATAAGCAAGGTTAGCAATCTGAACAGTTGTCCTATAATTTTTGGATAGTGTATAACTTTTGCCTGTCATATCAAATCCAATGCTTGTGAAGCTTCTACCTTTAACAAGCCATGAATGACTATAAATATTTTGTGCTGTATCAGCAACAAACATAATACTTGAATAATTTTTATTTTGGTTGTATAAAAGCTTAATGATATCAAGTTGAACTTTTGTTAAATCTTGGCTTTCATCTATTATTATATGGGTAAATTTATTGAGTTCATTTTCCTTATTTTTAAGGTATTCATATACAATCAATGCCATATCTTTAAAATCTAATAGTCCCTTTTCATTAAGCATATAAGTATAAAGCTGCATCAACTCAAAAATAGCTTTCCTTGTTTCTGAATTTTTTTGAATCTTTTGTGGAGTATCTTTATTTATATTAGATGCTCTTCCTATTCTATCAGCATTTTGATATTCGGTGAGCTCTCTAATATTACACGATTTTATCCACTCAATTTCATCAATAAGAAAATTTAGATACTGAACATCTATGTAGGATATATTTGGATATTTATTTTTTAGCTTTGTAACTGCTTGGTTTAAAACATCATATTTTATAGAATTATTATTAATTAATTCCAAATTACAATTATTTTGAATTTTATATTCCGAAAAATAACTAAAGATGATGCTATCAATTGAGGTAATAAATACTTTATCCTTATAGTCATTTGTTAAAGTATCAAAAGAAATTGAAGAGTCTTCTAATTTATTATATAAATATCTTAAGTATTTAACTAATGTTTTATTATATGTGACTAATAAAATTTTATCATCTTCACTAAAACAATAATTAGCTAATAGATATGGAACACGGTGTATAGCTATTGTGGTTTTACCAGACCCCGCAACACCTTTTACTAATATATGTCCATTTGGTTTTAAATTTACTAATTTTTTTTGTTCAATGTTAAGGTACACAAGTATACCCCCACAAAATATAAATACAATATTTATGCTCATTATAATACATATTAGAATTAATAGCAAATTTTTATAAATTATAAAGCGATCCATTAACTTTAGTTTAGGTTAAATAAATTCTATTCATAAATAATTTATTTTCAATTATGCTATATTTATATACAATATATATAAGCTAATCTTATTTATATGTTTTTTATATTATAATTAATACAAATGGAGGCAATGATATGGCAAAACTTTTGATAAATTTAAAAGAACTATTAAAGATAATTGTAAAAAACAATGAAGTACCAGAGATAATAAAAGGTATATATGTAAATGGGAGAACTGTCTCAATAGTTGTTAAACCCAATAGCATATTACCAGAAATAAAGGCCAATTTTGATTTATATGTAGTAGAGGACAATAAGCTTAATGTGCTTTTTGAAAAATCAAAGGCTCAGATGATTTATATGGCATTAAAAGCAGGTTCAAATGTTGATAAAGTTGATGGACTTAGACTTACAAATGAAGGTATATTAGTAGACTTTAATACAATAATAAAAGATAAGGTAAATGGAGCTGAAATACAGCAAATATCTATTGATGATAACGGTGATATCGAAATGGAACTAAAAGTACTATAAAAATGAAACATTTTTTAAAATTATGATAAGAAATAAATTTATTTTTCCTCTAACATTTAAATTAAGAATAAATGTTGGAGGTTTTTTTATGGTTAGTGGACCTTTAGATTTTGAACTAAGCTTTACAGAAGTGTACAAGAAATATAAAAATGAACATCAAGCTATAAGAGAAATAATGTGCTTAAAGGAACAATTTAAATATTATTTTGATAATATTCAAAAAGGTGATTTGTTTGCAGGAAGAGTTAGATACCCATTGGTTGGTTTTGGATTAGAAACTACTACTGGTGGTTCATTATTTTACTGCAAAAAGAATGCTATATTAAAAAAATTAGATATTTCAAATGTAACTAATGAGTATAAAAATAAAGTATTAGATATGATTACCTTTTGGGAAGAAGAGGCATTTATTGATCATGAAGTTTCTTTAGGTGATAAACCAAAGTATGGGAAAATGATTAAAAGACTACCTAAAGAAATACTTGATGCTACATCAAATTATATTGCTGACATGGGTGGAAGATTGGCTGGAACAAATATAAATTTTGGCAAACTACTTAAAAAAGGTATACCTGGTTTATATGAAGAAGTACTTTATTATAAAGAACAAAAAGAAAATAAAAATGAGGATTCATCTTTATATAAGGCAATGTTGATGTCTTTGGATATCATAAAAGAAGTAATGCTAAGATATGCAGAGCAAGCATTAGAAATGTCAGAAAACGAAAAAGATGAAAATATAAAAAATGAACTTATTAATATTTCAAAAATATTAAATAAATTAGCCAATTCAAAGCCAGAAACTTTAAGAGAAGCTTTGCAGCTTGTATGGATATATGCAATGGCAGCACAAACAGTTAATTTTGGACGAATGGATGTATACCTTGGTGATTTTTATGTAAATGATTTAAATAGAAAAATCATAACTCAAGAGCAAGCATTAAAATACCTTCAAGAATTTTGGAAAATGATAGTAGCTCGTAGAATAGCTGCACATGAACCAGGAGACTTTAATGGGAGAATAATTATTGGAGGAAAAGGAAGATCTAATGAGGAAAATGCTGATAAGTTTGCCCTTTTAGCTATGGAGGCATCAAGGACTGTTATTGAAACTGAACCTCAGCTTTCACTAAGATTTTATGAGGGAATGAACCCTGATCTTATGAAAAAAGCCTTAGATGTAATAGGTGAAGGCAGAATATACCCAATGCTTTATAACGATGATGTAAATATTCCTGCAGTATCAAAGGCATTTGGAATTGATGAAAAAGACGCTGAACAATATCTTCCATATGGTTGTGGTGAATATAATATTGATTATAAAGCTATTGGCTCACCTAATTGTTCATTAAATTTACTAAAAGCACTTGAAGTTGCACTTCATAATGGTAAAGACCCATTAACGGGTAATATTATAGGTCTTCAAACAGGAGATATTAACCAATTTGATACATTTGAAAAACTTTATGATTCATATAAAAAACAAGTAGAGTTCTATATAGAGATGTTGGCCAAAAGGCATAAGATAGAATATGAGGTTGAAGCCAAGAATGCAGCATTTGTTCTTGTTAGTTTGCTTTACGATAACTGTCTTGAAAAAGGAAAGTCTGTTGTAGAAGGTGGAGCAAAATATACTGGCGGAATAATTGAATCATTTGGGCTTGTAAATACTGGTGATAGTTTAGCTGCTATAAAGAAGCTTGTTTATGAAGAAAAGAAGATTACTTTAGAACAATTAGTTGAGGCTTTAGATAATAATTTTGAGGGATTTGATGATATTAGAAAAATGTGTTTAGAGACTCCTAAGTATGGTAATGATGATGATTATGTAGATTTTATTGTGAAAGATGTTAGCAACCACATGTGTGAACATGCTAAAAAACAGGCAAAAAAGATTAATTTTGATTACTTTTTAGTTGTTAATATAAATAATTATTACAACGTTCGTTTAGGTAATTTGACATCTGCTTCAGCTGATGGAAGAAAGAAAGGAGAACCTCTTGCAAATGGCAATAATCCTACTGCAGGAAGAGATAAAAATGGTATTACAGCCTTTTTAAATTCACTTACAAAGATAAATTCGGATAATCATGCTGGTTATGTTCAAAATATGAAATTTAGTAAAACCTTATTTAATGAGCAGAGGCCTAAAGTTGAGGCACTTCTCAAAACCTATTTTAAAAAAGGCGGAACTCAGGCAATGATCACTGTTGTAAATAAAGGTGATTTGGAAAATGCAATGAAAGAACCAGAAAAGTATCAGAACCTAATAGTTCGTGTTGGTGGGTTTAGTGCAAGATTTGTTGAGCTACCTAAAGATGTTCAAATAGATGTTTTAAATAGAACATTATATTAATAGGTGAATAAAGATGAATAGTGAAGGTATAGTTTTTGATATTCAGCGTTGTTCAGTTTTTGATGGCCCTGGAATTAGAACTACAGTATTTTTAAAAGGGTGTCCTCTTAGGTGTAAATGGTGCCATAATCCTGAGTCCCAAAATTTTCTACCAGAGATTATGTTTTTTGAAGAAAAGTGTACTTTGTGTAACAAATGTGTTGATGTATGTCCTACAAAATCACATAAGATAATGAATAAAATGCACTTATTTAATGGATATACCTGTAAAAAATGCTTTCTATGTGTTGATCAATGCCCAAATGAAGCCATCATAATAAAAGGGCAGAAGATGTCTGTTTATGATATTATTGACATTGTTATGAAAGATAAAGAATATTATGATACATCAGGTGGTGGTTTAACTCTTTCTGGAGGAGAGCCATTATATCAATTTGAATTTGCATTAGAGATACTTAAGAAGGCAAAGGAACATAATATAAGCACCTGTGTTGAAACATCTGGATATACTAATAAAGAAAACTTAAAAAATATACTTCCATTTGTGGATATTTTTTTATATGATTATAAAGTAACCAATAGTAAAAAGCATAAATATTTAACTGGTAATGACAATAGATTAATAATAGAAAATTTAGATTATTTATATAATAAAGGTTGTAAAATAATATTAAGATTTCCTCTGATACCAGGGGTAAATGATGATGAAGAACACTTAGAAGCTATTTCAAAAATGAAGTTAAAATACCCCAAATTAATTGATGTAGAAATATTGCCATATCACAATATTGGGGTTTCAAAATTAAAAAGATTAGGATTAAAATCAGACGATGCTGAATTTACAAGTGTTACAGAAGAGATAAAAAGATTTTGGTATGAAAAAACAGGGATAAATCAAAAATAACCTTTTGGTTCCTTCCATAAATATACCTTATTACGTGAGGTCGTTCTCTCATCAGTTGAACAGCCTCTTTTCTTTTAAATAAACTGATATAGTTTATGGATTCATTTCTCTTAAATATATATTAATTAAATTACAATCAAATACTTTATTAATGATATAAATAGCTGTTTTAAATAGTATAAATAAAGCTTTATTTATATTTACTTATCTTTATAATTATCTCACTTACTAATGTTTTTTATAAACATTTTAAAAATTTTATTTAATATGAATTTACGTAATAAAACTATAAAAATAATTGAGGTATATTTAATTAACTATATCCAAAGAAGTAACACCATATTGGATGTTTAATATAAAGCCATTTAGGTGAAAACACTTTGTTTCTCGATAATAATGAATTTCATAAAAAGGATTTTATATAATGAATAAATGGAAAACAACAATGAGTGCAAGAGAAATTTTTGTATAAAATTATTAAATTATTGTTGACAAAAAAATGTTTTAATAATAAAATTAAAATAAAGATTCAGAAAAACGTTTATATGAAAAATAGGGTGAAGCAAATTGACAGTTACAATTAAAGATGTTGCCAAAAAGGCTAATGTTTCTATTGCTACAGTATCTCATGTAATTAATAATACAAAATATGTATCAGAAGAGTTAAGAACAAAAGTGATTAGTGCAATGAATGAGCTTAATTATACGCCTAATTCAGTAGCAAAGAGACTTAGAAGTAAAAAATCAAATATTGTTGCATTAATTGTCCCTGTTTTAGTGGATGACACTTCAAGCTTATTCTTTATGACAATAGCTCAAGGTATTGAAAATACTTTAAAAAAACATGGATATAGTGTAATGCTTAGTAATTCTAATGAAGAATTAGAAAGAGAAAAGGAACTTATAAAATTATTTAATACACAAATGATAGATGGTTTAATTATAGCCCCTACAAAAGACGATCATAATTTTATGAATGAAATATTGGATGGTAGTTACCCAGTTGTTTTTATTGACAGAATGCCAAAAGGGTATTTATGCGATTGTGTGTTATCTGATAATTTTAAGGGTTCTTATGAAGCTGTACATACTTTAATTAAAAGAGGACATAAAAAGATAGGGTTTATTAGTGGGTCTTTAGGAATAACAACAAGTGATGAAAGAATTGATGGTTATAAAAGAGCAATTATAAACAATAATTTGGAATTAATTTATTCTTTAATAAAAATCGGTGATGCTAACTTTGAAAATGGTTATAAATTTGCACAAGAACTTGTTGAAAATGAAGGTGCTACAGCTTTATTTGTAGCAAATAACGTTATGACAAATGGAGCATTAAAATATTTAAATGATAATAATATAAAAGTACCTAATGAGGTAGGCATTATAGGATATGACGATTATCAATGGACTCAAATTACCAATCCACCTCTGTCAATAGTAAAGCAATATCCATATGAAATGGGAGTTAAAGCTGCTGAAGTACTATTAAACAAAATCAATAAAAAGAGTAGAAATTACAAAGAATACAGATTACCAACTAAACTGATTATTAGAGGTACATAGTTACCCTTTTTTCTAAATTATAGAAAAACGATTAACCGTAATTACTAATTTTAAAAGTATATTATACTAAATTTTAAAAATTTAGTTAATCGATTTGCTGTAATAATAAAAAATAGGAGGCTTTGTTATGATTTTTCCATTAAAGAAAATTAAGTTTTCGTTTAAGCAAATATTAAAAAACTATCAATTATACCTATTAATTATGCCAACATTTTTGTATTTTATTATTTTTAAGTATATTCCAATGTATGGAGTTTTAATGGCTTTTGAAGATTATGTACCTTCAAGAGGCATAATTGGGAGCCCTTGGGTTGGATTAAGACATTTTGTGAATTTCTTTAATTCATTTAATTTTTGGGATTTAATAAAAAATACAGTTTATCTAAGTGTTTTTCAATTAATAATCACATTTCCATTTCCAATAATTATCGCTTTAATGCTTAATGAATTAACAAACGAAAAAATAAAGAAAACAATACAAACAATTATTTATGCACCATATTTTATATCAACAGTAGTGCTTGTTGGTATGATGTACGTATTTCTTTCACCTTCAAGTGGTATTGTGAACAAAATTATTGAAGCTATTAGTGGAAATACAATAGACTTTTTTTCAGCACCCGAATGGTTTAGACCACTATATATTATATCAAGTTTATGGCAGGGAACAGGCTTTGGGACTGTAATTTATATGGCTGCATTAGCCAGTGTAGACCCACAATTACATGAAGCAGCAATTGTTGATGGTGCATCTAAACTTAAAAGAATTTTTGTTATAGACCTTCCTGCAATTATGCCAGTAATTATTATACAGTTGATACTCGCAGTTGGTAATATAATGAATGTTGGTTTCGAAAAAACATTCTTAATGCAGACCCCTCTTAATTTAGATGTTTCTGAAATTATTCAAACATATGTTTATAAAGCGGGATTATTGCAAGCACAATATTCATTTTCTACCGCCGTAGGTCTTTTTAATGCCGTTATAAACTTTATTTTACTTATAACAGTTAATGCATTAGTGAAAAAAATAAGTGAGACAAGTCTTTGGTAGGGGGAGAAAATAATGTTTAGAACAAAGAAAAAAAATATAGAAGATAAATTATTTGATTTAATTAGTTACTTATTTTTGATTTTATTTGCTTTAATAATTTTGTATCCACTATACCTTATTGTTGTTGCATCTGTAAGCGATCCTAATATGGTTTCAAATGGGCAAGTTTGGTATTTTCCAAAAGGCTTTACACTTGAAGGCTACAAAAGAATCTTTGAAGATAATTCGATTTTGTTAGGATATATGAATACAATAATTTATGCAGGATTAGGAGCAATTATTAGTGTTGCCATGACAGTAAGTGGAGCATATCCTTTATCACGAAAAGATTTTTATGGAAAAAACTTTTTTATGGCTATATTTGTTTTTACAATGTTTTTTGGAGGAGGACTTATTCCTACATATCTTTTGGTAAAAAGTCTCGGAATGTTAGATACAGTCTGGGCAATGGTCATACCTGGAGCAGTTTCTGTTTGGAATTTAATAATAACAAGAACATTTTTTCAGACTAATATTCCGGAAGAATTACGTGAAGCTGCTTTTATTGATGGGTGTTCAGATTTTAGATATTTTATTAAGATTATTTTACCTTTATCAAAGCCAATCATATCTGTTTTAGCATTGTTTGTTATTGTTGGCCAATGGAATGGATATTTTGATGCATTAATTTACCTTTCAAATGAAAAAAAATATCCTTTGCAACTTGTTCTTAGAAATATTTTAATACAAGCTGAACCTCAGTTAGGTATGATGATAGATGTTGATACATTGGCTGCAAAATTAAAGGTACGAGAACTCATAAAATATTCAGCAATTATTGTGTCTTCAGTTCCACTTTTAGTAATTTATCCATTTATTCAAAAATACTTTGTAAAAGGTGTAATGATTGGTTCAATAAAAGGTTAATATTTTAAAATTATTTAAATTGCTGAAAAGGAATGAGGTGATAAACTATGTTATAGGTTATTTAGTTTATCAGAAAAACGTTTAACTATAAAATTTATAAAATTATAAAAGGAGAGGGAAAAAATGAAGAAAAGGTTGTTGGCATTTACTACTTTAATGTTATTTGTATTTAGCACAATAATAGGTTATGCAGTACAAGTTGGATTTAACAAAACAGGCTTACCTATTACAAAAAGTAAAGTGACATTAAAAATAGTTTCTCCAAAAGCCCCATTAGCACCAAACTATAATGAAATGCTGTTATTTAAGAGACTAGAAAAACAAACAAATGTTCATATTGAATGGAAAAACATACCTGATTCCGACTACCAAGAAAAGAAGAATTTGCTTTTAGCAAGCGGAGATTTACCAGATGCATTTTATAATGCCGGATTCTCAGATTATGATTTATTTAGATATAGTCAAGATGGAACAATCATAAAACTTAATACCTTAATTGATAAATATATGCCAAACGTTAAAAAACTTTATCAAAAAAGACCAGAAATTAAGCAGTTTATGACATTACCAGATGGTAATATGTATTCACTTCCTGCTGGAGAAGAATTAGGAACAGGGAAAGAGGCAATTGGGGCAGTTTTATCATTCCAATTTATAAACAAAAAATGGATTGATAAGCTTGGATTAAAAGCTCCAACAAATTTAAAAGAACTACATGATGTGTTAGTTGCTTTCAAAAATAAAGATCCAAATGGAAATGGAAAGAAAGATGAAATACCATTAAGCTTTATTCATATGTGGTGGTGTGCTGATATAGGTACTTTATTTAGTGCATTTGGCATGAATGATACAATTGATCATTTAATAGTTAAAAATGGTAAGGTTACATTTACAGCTATGCAACCACAATATAAAAATGCAATTATATACTTCAATAAATGGGTAAAAGAAGGACTAATTGATAAAGAATCATTTACTCAAACAAAAGATCCTACTGCATTATTTGCAAAAGGAAAAACAAAAGATGAGACATTAGGTTCATTTATGTGGTGGGAAGAAACAGAAATAGTAGGGCCGGAAAGAGAAAAAGATTATATGTATTTAGGTCCAATCAAAGGGTTAAATAATGAAAATCCGATAATATATAGGACAAATGGTTCACCATGGGGAAGAGGAGCTTTTGTAATAACAAAGGCTAATAAATACCCTGAAATCACAGCAAGATGGATTGATTTGCAATTTGAACCTAAGATGACTGCACAGGTTCATTGGGGAGCAATAGGTGATGTTTTTGAAGAAAAAAATGGAAGACTTGTATTTAGGCCATTGCCTGAAGGTGTTGCAATGGGTGAATATAGACAAAAAGTTGCACCTAACGGAGTTGGCGTAGTAACTGCCGAAGATTTTAAAAATCTTGTAGATATGGAAGATAGAGCTAAAGTGAGAATTGATAGAGTAAAAAAATATTCACCATATATGACATCAGAAATTATACCAACATTATTCTTCACCCCAAGTGAATTAGACAGAAAAAATAAAATTGAGGTTGATTTATATCAATATGTTAATAAAAAGAGAGCTCAATGGTTAATGAACGGTGGTATTGAAAAAGAATGGAATAAATATCTAAGTGATCTAAAGAAAATTGGTATTGACGAATATCTAAAGATATTGCAAACTGCTTACAATAGATATAAAAATAGCAAATAATTCTTACACATATTTTTGGGGATATATCAAATAGATATATCCCCAGAATACAATTTTTTTTTGTAAAAGTTTTAAAGGCTGGTGAATGATTAGAGAAATAAAATATGCTTATAATAAAGAAAATTATATATTATGCTCTTTATTTGGAGGGGAAGCAATGTCATTAGTTTTATATTTCCCATTTGATGAAATGGAAGAGAATTATACAAAAGATAAAATTACTGGAAAATTAAATTATATAAATTATACATTTAATGAGGCAAAATTTAAAAAGTCTTCATATCCAGAAAGATATCCTGGTGTTAAAGGTAATGCATTATTATTTGATGGTTTTTCAACATGGATTGAAGTCAATGAAGGAATAATCAAAAAAGAAACAAACCAGTTAACTATCGAAACCTGGATAATATCAAAATGTTATGAGTATCCTGAAAACAATGAAATTACTGCCATAGTTAATCAACATAACAATGAAAAAGTTCAAGGATTTATTTTAGGACTCAAAAAATATAATGAAATATCTTTTAGAGTAGCAGTAAATGGGAAATGGTTTGAGATCAATAATTCGGAAAGATTAATTCCATTAAATACATGGGCAAATATTGTAGCAGTTTTTAATGGCAAAGATGGATATATGGAATTATATATAAATGGTGAAAAAGTAGGTTTAAAAGAAATACCAAAAGATTCCTTTATTACACCAACAAATGAAAAACTAATAATTGGAAAAACTAATAATTCAGAAAAGTTAGATGAATGTGAAATTGCTTGTTTTTGCGGTTTGATGGACCAATTAAAAATATACGATGAAGTACTTGATAAAAAAAAGATCAAGGATAATTATGATCAATATATAATTGAATCAAATAGTAAGATACAAATAAACTACAATAATATAAATAGAGAAATATATAATAGTGATAAGCATAGACCAGTATATCATTTAATTGCACCTGGTTGTTGGATGAATGAACCACATGCTCCTTTATATTTTGAAGGGAAATATCATATCTTTTATCAGCATAATCCACATGGACCGATTTGGAGACAAATTCATTGGGGGCATGCAATTAGTGATGATATGATTCATTGGCGTGATTTGCCATATGCATTAATACCTGAAAAAAATAAAATTGACCAAAATGGGTGTTGGTCTGGTTCTGCATTTATTGATAATGGCATACCTGTTTTGATCTATACAGCTCAAGATCAATTAACTAATACCCAATGTATTACTTTTGCAAAGAGTTCATATTTTGAGGATAGAGATATTGAATTAAAAAACTGGATTAAATATAATAAACCAATAATTTTACAAGATATGAATATAAAAACAGACAAGGGCGAAATGCATTATGGCCATTTTAGAGATCCATTTGTATGGAAGGAAGATAATATATATTATGCAATAGTAGGCACTGGATTTCAAAAAAATGGGAAAAGTACAGGAGGAGCAGCATTATTATATATATCTCATGATTTATATAATTGGGAATATAAGAAACCTTTATATATTGGAGATTATAATAAATACCCTAAAACAGGTGAAATATGGGAATTACCAGTCTTCTTACCTATAGGAAAAGACAATAAAGGGAATATTAAATATATATTACTAATCAATCCATACTACTTAAATTATAGCATATATAGTAATAGATATGTATGGTATTGGATTGGGAGCTGGAACAAGAGCAATTTATCATTTATGCCTGACAATGATAAGCCTGAATTATTTGATTTAGGTGAACATTTTACTGGACCAAGTGGGATGATTGATCCAAAAGGTAGAGCAATTATTTTCAGTATAGCACAAGGTAGAAGACCAAGAAGAGATGAATATTTATCAGGTTGGGCACATAATGGAGGATTACCAATACATGTTTATTTGAGAGAAGATGGGCGTTTGGGAATAGATGTAATTTCAGAGATAGAGTCTTTAAGAGAAAAAGAGTACGTCAATATAACTAATGTCACCATAGATCAAGCAAATAAAATGATTGAATTTATTAAAGATGACTGCATTGAAATTGAATTAGAGATAGAAACAGGAAAATCAAATAAAGTTGGTATTATATTGAAAAGATCTCCTGATGGTATAGAGGAAACATATTTATATTATAAAAGTGATACAAAAGAAGTATTTATAGATAGAACAAAATCTACATTAAATGATGAGTACGAAAAAGGTATTCAAGGTGGATATATTGATATTAATGAAAATATAGTAAAATTTCATATATACGTAGACAAATCTATGATTGAAGCTTATATAAATAATCTTAAGGCAATAACGTCACGAGTATATCCAGTAAGGGATGATTCATTAGGATTATTATTATGGGCAGATAAAAACCCAGAAACAGTAAAAATTAAGAAACTTAATATTTGGAAATTAGAAACTGCATATAAAAAATGACAAAGAAAGGAATTAGTAGAATGACTAAACTATCAAAAGCAAATGATTATATAAAAACTAATAAAGATAATGTAAACCCTTACTTTAGAATGAAATACCACGTTATGCCGGAAATTGGTTGGATGAATGACCCAAATGGGTTTATTTATTATAGAGATAAATATCACTTATTCTACCAACATTATCCTTTTGATTCAAAATGGGGGCCTATATATTGGGGGCATGTTGCCAGCGATGATTTAATAAAATGGGAATATATGCCTATTGCTTTAGCACCTGATATGTATTATGACGTAGATGGTTGCTTTTCAGGTAGTGCGATAGAAAAAGACGGGAAATTATATATAATGTATACTGGCCATACAAATCCAGATCCTGATAATCCTGAAAATATAAGAGAAGTGCAAAATATTGCCATATCAGATGATGGTGTTAATTTTACTAAAGTTAGACAAAACCCAGTAATTAGTACAAATGATTTACCAAGCTTTGCTTTACCTCAAGATTTTAGGGATCCTAAGGTTTTCAAGCAAGATGATAATTATTATGCTGTTATAGCATCAAGAAATATCGATAGTAGTGGTCAAGTATTGTTATATAAATCAAAAGATTTATTAAATTGGGATTATGTTGCTGTAGTGAATAAAAGCAATAATAAATTAGGAAAAATGTGGGAATGTCCAGACTTATTTAAACTAGATGATAAATATATTTTTATTCTTTCAAGTCAATATTTAGACAGTGAAGAATATAAGTTTAATAATTTATTTTCAAGTATATATATGATTGGTGATATGAACTTTGAAACAGGAAGTTTTACACATGCGTATATAGATGAGATTGATTATGGTTTTGATTTTTATGCCCCACAAACACTTGTAGATAATAATGGTAGAAGAATAATGATTGCTTGGATGCAAATGTGGGGGAGAACAATACCTACAAATTATAAAAATCACAAATGGGCAGGGGCAATGACTTTACCAAGACAACTAAAAATAGTTAATGGTAAATTATATCAATTGCCAGTAGATGAGATAACAAAGTATAGAAGAAATTATATAAACTATACTAATGTTACTGTTTATAACAATATATCTTTACAAGGAATAGAAGGACAAAATATAGAATTGGAATTAGAAATAGATGCTCAAAAAGCTAACAAGTTTGGAATTAAAGTTTTAAAAGGCGAAGATGAACAAACTATTATGTACTATGACAGATGCGAAGGTATTTTTGCATTTGATCGTTCTCATAGTGGTGAAAAAATAGATAATATTGATGACCCGTTGGAAAACAATCAAGTTAGAAAAACTAAAGTATTACTAAAAAATAATTTGTTAAAATTAAGGATTTTTATTGACAGGATTTCTGTTGAAGTATTTATTCAAGATGGTGAACGTGTGATGAGCTCTACTGTTTATCCAAAATGTACATCTAAAAGTATTGAATTCTTTTCTGATGATAAAATTATTATTAAGAATCTTAATAAATGGGATATTAATATTTAAAGAAAATTTTCACTACTGTATGAAATACATAAAAAGGTTATTGCAATTGGAACGCTAAACATTAAAAGATATTATATTAATTACAAAACTTATATAATTATTTGAATGCACGAAATTATTTACTGACAGTAGTAAAGTATTATATATAAATCAAAGTAAAGCTTTTAACTAATTTTTTAATATATAAATAATTAAATTAAGTTCAAATTATGATTTTTCAAAAAAGAAATTACAAATGAGCTAATTACAGGTTATGATAATATGACAATAAGACCTGAAAATTAAATAAAGTACTTTTTAAAATTTAATATGTTTTGCCTAATCGCCATGATTTTAATTATAGTTTTCATTCGCAAATTAATACACATTTTTAGTATTAAAAATGGTAGATTTAATTTTTAATAAATAATAAAATATAAAAAAATATATTTAAATCTATGGCGATGGAGGTAGAATAAAATGAGCCAAGTATATGAAAAGCATTGGGTTGGAGGATGGAGCACAAGCCCATCAGATTTCAAGTTATATCCTCTGAACCTTCAAAATCAAACTTTGAGGATTATTCTAAGAACTAATATGTATGGTGAAAAGGTAAAAATTAGGCTTTCTAATAAATTTGGGAACCAAGATATACATATTGGGAAGGTTACTGTTGGTTTATATTATTTTGATAAAGATGGTTTAGTTGAAAATCTGCAAACACTAACATTTGAAGGGAATAAGTCTTTGGTGCTTAAAAAAGGTGAAATGGTATATAGCGATTCTATCGATTTAACACTTGAAACATTTGACCATTTAGCCATCAGCATTTATATTCCAGAGAAAACAACTATTACAACAGCAAATTCTACTGGTGCAAAATGTTATATATCATTAAATGGTGATAAATGTGAGTCAAAAGATTTGAAAGAGTTTTTTGGGGAAGAATATAGTAAAGCAGAAGAACATGTCACATATAACATACCATTAATAACTGGGCTTGATGTTTATACATCTAAAGAAAATCAAGCAATAGTTACATTTGGAGATTCAATAACAGCAGGAATGTGGCCAGACTTTTTTGCACAAAGGTTAAATAGATTAGGAATTAAACATTTAAGTGTATTAAGACAAGGTATAGGTGGAAATAGAATTCTTCATGATAGCTCACAACAATTTGATGGATTATATGGAATTGCAGGAATTAAAAGATTTGAAGATGATGCAATAAAACAATCAGGTGTTAAATATATTATAATACTTGAAGGTATAAACGATATAATGCATCCAGGTTCTGCAGCTCCAATATCAGAAACTGTTTCAACACAAGATTTAATAAATGGTCTTAAATACTTTGTTGATACAGCACATAAAAATGGAATTAAGATTTTTGGTGGAACTATAATGCCATTTGGTTGTGAAAATCCAAACGATCCAAATGAGTTAAAAAGACAAAAAGTAAATGAATGGATTAGAACAAGCAACTACTTTGATGGATATATTGATTTTGACAAAGCATTAAGAGACCCAGAAAATCCACTTAGATTATTAGAAAAGTATGACTGTGGCGATAAACTTCATCCAAGTGAAGAAGGCTATAAAGCAATGGCTGAGGCTATTGATGTTAATTTATTTAAATAAAACAATTTATATATTTTGAGAGGGATTTTATATGTTTGATGTTGTAACAATAGGTGAGACACTTATTGATTTTTTAAACATAAAAGATAACTTATTTGAAGCAAACCCTGGTGGAGCACCTGCAAATGTTGCAGTTGCAGTATCAAAGCTTGGTAAAAGAACAGCTATGATATCAAAGGTTGGTAACGATATTTTTGGCAATATGATAATAAATGCATTAAAAGATGCAGGTGTATATACAAATGGTATTGTTAAAACTGATGAGTTTTTTACAACATTAGCTTTTGTAAGCCTAAATAGCCAAGGTGAAAGAAGTTTTTCTTTTGCAAGAAAAAATAGTGCTGATGTTATGCTTTCGAAAGATGAAATAGATGTTGATATCATCAGAAATTCAAAAATACTTCATTTTGGTTCTCTATCTTTCACACACAGTTCATCTTATGAAGCAACCTATTTTGCTTTAGATTATGCTAAAAAGAATAATATAACTATTTCATATGATCCAAATTTCAGACCTCTTTTGTGGGAAGATAAGGAACTTGCAAAAAGAGAAATGATAAAACCAATCGAACTTGGCTTTGTTGATATACTAAAGATTTCAGACAATGAAGTTTATCTTTACGAGAATTCATTTGAAAACTTTATACAAAAATACAAAGATAAGGTTAAGATAATATTTATTACACAAGGGAAGGAAGGAGTAACACTATACTACAAAGGGAATATAAAGCATTTACCAACATTTAATGTTGATGTTGTAGACACAACAGGTTGCGGAGATAGTTTCATGGGGGTATTACTTTCTTTCCTATGTTCAGAGGACTTTAATAACCTTGATCTTAAAAAAGTAATAGAAATTGCAACTTTTGCAAATGCAGCAGGGGCATTATGTGCTACAAAGAAAGGTGCCATACCAGCAATCCCGACTAAAAATGAAATTGAAGAATTTTTGAAGAATAATAGCAATTGAAAACAACTTAAAATCAAAATAGAGAATATCTTAGAATAGAAAGGGCTGTCCAAAAAGATAATTGGATAGCCCCTTTCTTACAATATATAGTTTTTGATTCATAGAGTATTATCTATATATTGCAAAATAAAAATTTTAAAATTTTGTTTTTTAGACAGCCTCTTCTATTTTTTGTTTATTTTTTATTTTAATTAGTAAGGGTAGGCATTTGATTAATATACCTACCCTAATTATTTATATAGAGTTTGAAAAATATTAACCCTTGACACCACCTAAAGTTAATCCAGTTATAAAATATCTTTGTAAAAAAGGATATACAATTAAAATAGGAACGGTAGCAACAATAGCCATCGTAGCTCTTATTGAATTTGGAGTTATAGTGTTACTTGCTCCACCAGATTGCCCCATCGAAAAATCAGCATTCTGGCTCATTTGCTTACTTGCTGCTTGTAAAACCTTTTGGAGTTCATACTGTAATGTGCTTATTTCTTGCCTTTGAGATGTATATAAAAAGGTATCAAACCATGAATTCCATTGCCAGACACCAATAAAAAGAGCGATTGTAGCTAAAGCAGGCAATGTTAATGGTAATATAATTTTAAATAAAATCCTATAGTCACCTGCACCATCAATTTTAGCAGATTCATATATACTTGTAGGTAAGGTTTCAATGTAGCTTCTTAAAACTATTACATTAAATGCACTAAATAAATTAGGTATAATATATACCCAAAAAGAATTTATCAGATTTAAAGACTTAATTAGAAAATATGAAGGGATTAAACCACCACTAAAATACATCGTAAAAACAAAAAAAGCACTTATTTGTTTTCTAAATAATAAGTCTTTATGGCTTAATGGATAAGCAATAAGAAGAGTGGTAAGTAAACCTAAAAAAGTTCCTATCACTGTTCTTAATATAGATATAAACGCAGCCATATAAATGTTATGATCAGTTAATATTACTCTATAGTTATATGTTGTAAACTTTCGTGGGAAAATATATACGCCACCTCTTATTGAGTCAACTGCGTCATTAAATGAAATTGCAAGAAGATTTAAAAATGGATAAAGTGTTATTAGCATTACAAATATAAGCGATACATAAATTACTGTATCAAATATAATATCTTCTAAACTTTTTTTTCTCATTAACATACACTTCCTTTATAAATATATATTTTTAGATAACCTGTGAGAAATTTAAACGCTTTGCTAATTTATTTGTTGCGTAAATTAGTAATATACTGACAACACTTTTAAATATACCAGCAGCTGTTGCATAAGAATACCTATACATAGATAACCCAAATTTAATAACAAATGTATCGATAATTTGACTATATTCTTCAACTAAAGGGTTTTGAAGCAATAATACTTGTTCAAAACCGGCATTTAGTAACCAACCTGTATTTAGAATTAAAAGTATACTTATAATATTTGAAATTCCAGGTAATGTTATATGTCTAATTCTTTGCAGACGTGAAGCTCCATCAACAGCTGCCGCATCATATAATTGAGGGTCAATAGCAGTCATGGCTGAAAGGTAAACAATAGCATTCCATCCTGTTTCCTTCCAAACCTCTGATATACCCAAAATCCACCAAAAATACTTACCTTCACCTAACCATACAATTGGCTGATTAATAATATTTAATGATTTTAGTATTGAATTTAATATACCAGTTTCTGGCGACAAAATAGTAGTAATAATACTTGCAGCAACAACCCATGATATAAAATGAGGCAGGTAAGAGATAGTTTGAACACTTCTTTTGAAAAAAGTATTTTTTACTTCATTAATCATAAGTGCTAAAGTAACAGCAGCTACAAATGTTAAAAAAAGCTTAATAATACTAATTGATAATGTATTTCTCATAGCCATCCAAAAATCATAATCTGAAAATAATAATTTAAAATTATCTATACCTACCCATTTTGAATTTTTAAATCCTAAAACTGGATTATAATTTTGAAAAGCCATTATCCAACCTGCTACAGGGATATAATTAAAAATAAATACATAAATAATAAAAGGAATTAGCATACTGAATAATGCTTTTTGCTTCACAAACTTTTTTGCAACTTCACTTCTTTTTGAATTCATTTATAAACCTCCAATTTATGATAATTTTATGGCGGGTTTCAAAAACCCGCCATAACTTGATAATACTTTAGTTCCAAGCCTTCATTCTCCACTTAATTTGCTCAGTCTTAAACTTTTCATAAACAGTATAATTTGTTTTACTAAATGCTTTAACATATTCGTTCCATATCTTATCAAACTCATTTGGTTTAGCCATTACAAGTTTTGGTAAATACTTTCTTGTTACATCATGCATTTTTTGGTTAGCTAATGTTACATCAGTTCTATCTGCTGGAACATTTATATCCCATGCAAAACCGTATGGTGAAACAGTTGTTTTATCTAATAAATCATTGAAGCATTTTATGTTATATGCTTTTAAAGCTTCTTTTTCAATTGGAGTATAATCATCATATGCATCATCTGGATCATTACCTGGGCCTCTATATATACCATTTGGTAGTTTTACTTCTGCATGTGGGAATAACCACCAATAACCATAGCCTTGTTTTTTACAATATTCATCATCTTTATGCTTTTTCTTCATTTCAGCAGTTCTATATGGTTTGCCGTTTTTATCTAATAAATAATCTTCACCTTTAATACCCCAATACATGAGCATTTGAGCTTCATTTGAAAGTAATGCATCTAGGAATTTAAAAGCCGCTACAGGATTTTTACATTTTTTACTTATACTAATACCATCTCTTGCCCCAATTGGTTGTAAGACATTATATTTTGATTTTGCAACACCCTTATAAGTAACAGGAAATGCAACTAATAATTTATTTTCCTTTTTATTTTGAATCAAACTCATTCCTGCGTTATAGAACCATTGCCAACCTTGGTCATAGAAACCAACAACACGACCTTGGGCAATCTTTGCTATATATTGGTCATATCCCTGAACAAATGCATCTTTATCAATTAAGCCTTCATTCCATAACTTGTTAAGGTCCCTATAATATCTTTTAGCACCAGCACTTGTAAAGAACTGCTTTGCTTCATATGTTTTAGGATCTACAATAACATCACCATCATTTTGATATCCCATTAAGTATGATGGAGGATTTTCTAAAGTAAAGAACCTCCAAGATTCTGTTATGAATGTAAAACCAATTGTTTTAGCACCATCAATTGTAGGATGTTTTTTAACATAATTTCTGATAAATGTTAAATAATCATCCCAATATCTAATCTTTGGCCATTTATTTTCTTTTAAAGCATCAAGTGGCAGCCAAAAACCAGCATTTGCTGGATTACTAACACTTGGTTCTGAACGTTGAGGTGATAAGAAATAGATATGTCCGTCACTTTGTTTTAATCTTTTTAGATCTAGTGCAGAATAAGTTTTTTTAGTGTTAACACCATACTTTTGTATATAATCTTCAATTGGTACTAACAAACCAGCTTCAATAAATTTACCATGTTCTTGATGACCATATATTAAGTCGGGTAAATCTCCAGAAGCAATCATAATTGAAACCTTAGTTGCTTCATCTTCTCCTACAAGATAATTAATTTTAAGTTTTACACCAGTAAGTTTTGTAATCTCTTTACCAATTTTAGTTCCAAAAAGGTCTGAATGCGGTTTATCGGTAGTATTACCATTATAGAATGTTAAAGTTATTGGAGCTTTTGAAGCAGCTATTACCTTATTACCTTTTGTTAAACTATTAAAGCTAAAAATACTAATAACAAAAGTAAGTAAACAAATAAAACTAATAATACGTTTAAGTTTCATTAAAAAACCTCCCCTTATATATTTTTTATGCCATTAAAAAATAATAGCCTTTAAGAAAAATATTGAAAAGCATAATGTTACTTGTTTTGATATTAATAAAACGCTTACATTTTGTTCATTAAAAAATATGAAGAATTAAAAAGTATATTTTTATTATGTAATATTTACAATTAATTACTATATACAATAATAATAATAGTTATTATTTCATAATAATTAAATACTAAAATTCTACTATAATTATCAAAATATTAAAAATTATTTATTATAAAATAATAGTATGAATAATGTAGTAATATAAAAAATAGGCTATCAAACAGTTATATGATAGCCTCCGAAAATATAAGCTAATGCCTATGAAACATTACTTAATGGACATATAGGTATACTAATTGTTACCTTTGTAAAATATCCTTTTTTACTAATAATATTAATTCCATAATTTTCTCCATAATATAGTTTCAATCGTTTGTTAACATTATATAATCCATAACTTTTTGAAGTAAAATCACTAACCAATATTTGTTCAAGAATTTCATCAGAGATACCATTGCCATTATCTATAATATCAATATAAACAATATCTTTTTCTATTTTGGATTTTAATAATATATTCAACTTGCCTTTTTTTGCAAAATGAACTATTGAATTTTCTATAATTGGTTGTAATGTAAGTTTTGGTATTTTAATTTCTAAGATATTTTTATCAAGTTGTATTCTGTAGTTAATCTTATCTTCTGAATATTTTATTTTGTAAATTTCTAAATAGTTAGTTATTAATTCTATTTCTTTTTCTAATGATGTTATTTTTTCACCCTTAGATAGTGATAATCTATAAAAACTGACCATGTTATGTATAAATCTTTCCAATTTTTCATGTTCATTTAATTGATGTAATCTTAAAAGCGACGAAAAAGAATTATATAAAAAATGTGGATTTATTTGAGACTGTAAAAGTTCCAACTCAATTTGCTTTTTTTCTAATTTTTGTTGATACACTTCTTCAATAAGTGTTTGTATTTCATTTGCCATTTTGTTAAATGTCTCAATTATTTCTTTAAATTCATCATTATAATTAATATTTATACGTTTACTTAGGTTGCCATTAGAAAATTCTTCAATGGCATTTTTAATTGTTTTAATTCGTTTTAAGATAAAACTTATTAATAAATATGCAATAATAAATGATATTAATAAACTAAGAAGTGTTACCATTATGAGAGTAAAAATTATTCTATATATATCTTGTTTAATTACTTCAATAGGCACATAATAATTAATACTTAAGTTATTATTTATCTGCTTGTAAAACACATGATAATTAATTAAATTAATACTTTTGAAGTCTTTGACATTAGAAAAAATTATTTTTTTATCGTTTGTAGTTATAGTTATTGGGAAAAAAATATTTGTATTTTTATGTTTTATTATTGGTTCAAAAATAACATCCTTATCAATGATGACTCTTAAAAATCCGACCTTAGAAAGTTCATTATAATTATAAAAAGCTTTTAAGAAAGATATTCGTTCATGTTTTTCATCATCTGGTAATACTAATAATTTTGAATTTGATAAGTTTTTATAGTAATTTTTTAGAATTTTATTCATTGAACTCATTCTATAAATTTCTACATATGTTGTTCTTCTAATGTACGATGGAAACTTATCTTCATCAAAATACACTTCAGGTATATTAGGATTATTAACATAAATTCTGATTATCATAGGCATTTTACTTATTTGCAAAATGACATTGATTTTATTTATTATCATTTTATTTAACATTTCAATATCATCATAATTATGAAATTCTAAATTAAAGATTTTTTGAACCTCTAAATCAAAGAACACATAGTTGGTTAAGTTTTCTATATAATTAATATTTTTCAGAATACTATCTGATAGTTGATTGATTGAATAGTCAATCACCTCTTTGAACCTCTTTGATTCCATTCCATAAATTTTATAGTAAAAGTTTACGCACAAAAATGTATTGGGAATTAAAACTAATAAAAAAACAAATATATATAAGCGAGTATCAAATCTAATCAATTTTTTCTTAAAATTATGAATAGTTAATTTCATAAAAACTCACCTAAACCTTCATTAAAAACATATATCTAAAAATCATTTTATTTTTCTATATTCAGTAGGTGTATAGCCAAAAAAATCTTTAAACTGCTTGGTAAAGTGTGCAACATTGTTATAACCAAGCTTATCTGAAATTTCATAAACTTTTAATGACGGATTATTAAGTAAATCTCTTGCATATATTAATTTTTTCTTATGCAGATATTCTATAAAGTTTTCTCCCTTCACTTCTTTAAATAACATACTCAGATAATTAGGAGAAAACCTAAAATGTTGAGCAATATCTTTTAATTTTATCCTTTTTTCTATGTTCTTCTCTATATAATTTTCTACTTGTTTTATAATTGTAACATTATAATCAGTAATTTCTTCATTTAGACTGTCATAAAGTTTATAAAATATGGTTCTAAGTTTATCAGTTATTTCCTCTTGAGTTAATTTGTTGTTAAATAATATTTTTTCATCAGTTAGTAATTCAAGACTTTTATTTTTATAAGGAAGTAGTTTTTCATAAACAGTAATTATTATATAATTTAACAAATTAATAACCTTATATCTGTCATTAATTACCAAGAAGCAATTAATTAATTTTTCGATTAATATATCAATTCCTTCTTTATTTTTGAAGTATTCATTAATATTTTTCAAAATATTATCAATTTCAATTTTTATATCTTTTAAATCAATATTGTTATTCTGGGTTGTAAATATAATATTTCTTTTATTATAGAATATTTTTATATCAAGATAGTTTTTTACTTGTTCATACGATTTTTTTAATTCAAGGCCGCTGTTCACCATTGGTCCTATTATTGCAGTAACTGATAAGTTTTTATTAGAATATAGCTTCTGAATAAGATTATACAGAATATTGAGTAATTGACTATTAATGTTAGTATATATCAAACACACTTCATTATCATCAATAAATGTATAATCAAAACTAAAGTATTTAAGTGTAGTAGCTATATAGCCTTTTATTTCTCTAATTATGTAATTCCTTTGATATTCAGGATATTTATTAACTAAAGAATAAAAATTATCAATTTTAAGCAATATTATTCCAACGTTTGAATAAAACCATGTTATATTATTAATTTTAAGATAATCATTGATGTCATCAATGGTGAAATTGTTAATAATACCTTTAATTACCAAGTTTATAAAATCAGACATTATGTATTCTGTTAATAATTTTGTTTTTTCTTCATCTTTTGACTTTTTTATTTCAATTATAAGTTCATTAATATTTTTTATAAGTTCTTCTTCACTTACTGGTTTAAGCAAATATTTATGTACTTTTAATTCAATTGCTTTTTTAGCATAATAGAAGTCATCATAACCACTTATAATAAGAATTTTACATTTTTTATTTTTACTTATTATTTTCTCTGACAATTGGATGCCGTTTATTTCAGGCATGTTCATATCGACAACTAAAATATCAATTACATTTGAATTTGAAATTTCTAAGGCTTGCTGCGGAGAACTGCAAATAAAAATGTTATAAAAAATAGAATCAAATTTTTCTTTTAATACTTTTTCCAACCATTGAACTTCTATTACTTCATCATCAACAGCAAGAATATTCATTATAAACCCCCCAGCTTAAATAATTTAAAACATGGGAGCCAGATAATTATGACTCCCATGTTTTTTACTTATTTTGAAGTAGAGGAAAGTAATCTCGAAATAATAGCACATACTTCAGCACGACTTATAGGAGCATTTGGCCTAAATGTATTATCTGAGTATCCTGATATTAATCCCAATGATATAGCTTTTTCTATGGATAGCAATTTATCATTAGATATATCTTTAATATCAGAAAATTCTAGTTTATTATTTTCTATTTTTGGTAATAGGTTTTCTGTTGCTTTCACAATTAATTCTATAGCCTCTAATCTTGTTAACTTCTTTGAAGAATCTTTAAGCATTTCATTATTAATTATACCTTTATTAAAAGCATTAATTAAAGCATCCTTTGCCCAAGCAGGTAAATTAATATTTAGTGAATTTTCATTTTCTGTACCTTCCCAATTTAATGTTCTTGATAATATTACAATAAGTTCATTTAAATTAATTTTTTCATTTGGTTTAAATGTCTTATTTTCATACCCAGTTATTATTCCATTAGTTAATAATTTTGTAATAGCATCTTTTGACCAATGTGATTTTATATCTTCAAAAATATTCTCAGCTTTATCAACAGCAACAATATATTTTCCACCACCATCTGATATTGCCGTAACTTCATTTATTACTACCTTTGTTCTAACAATTTGCCATTTATCATTTTTTTGTTTCAAAACAATAGGGATATTATCTTCTGAAATAAGATTTTTGTCAATTTCAAATTTTATTTCAATGTTTCCCTTAATTTTAGCTGTTGTTGTAATTTCAATAGGTTTAGATGCTATATTTAAATTATCTATTTTATCAATTGGAATTTCATTTATCATTATAATACCATTAGATAGAACTGCTTCTTTTGGTATAATTAGTTGGACAACGTTTGGTATAGTAACTATATTTAATTCTTTTGAGGATATCGCATTTGTAACACCTTTTTTTAAGTCTACCAATAATTCTTCTTTATTGTTAGTAGAAGTTTGCTTATTATCAGGTTCATTGGTATTTTGCTCTTGTTTTTGCTGCATCTGTGAATTATTGTTAGATATTGTTGAAGAGATTGAACTAGTTGTCTGTCCTGTTCCACTTGATGTTGTTCCGCTATTTGCAGAGTTTTGTCTATTAATATTTATTGTATATATCTTGAAAGAATTATCAAAAGCAGTAACCTTAATAGTTACTACGTTATCACCGACATTTAGCAATACCATTTGAGAAGGGCTGCCGTTATTTACAGTAATATTTGCATTTTTATCTTCAACAACTGGTGTTATCAATATACTCGAGATATTATTAGCAACAGTAACGTTATAATTTGTTATTTCTGGATTAAATGCTGGTGAAAGTGATCCTGCACTTATTTGTAAGCTTTTTAGATTAGTAGAAATACTTTTTGTATTTTCATTAGATAATAATAAGCACCCAAATCTTGAGGTATCTCTATAGTCATTTCCTATAGGATCACTCCATGTAAGAACATTAACCCTTTTTCCTGTATTATCAGCATCATTAACCTGAACATCAAATCCAATTAATAAATCTCCATAAAGTTTTATAGTTTTTGCATATACTGCTGCTTCTACTATATATCCTTCCACATTACCATCATTATAAATAATTTTTGTAACTGTATCGAATTTATCAAACAACGCTCCTGTTCCATATGATTTAACATTATTATAATTTACTCTATACTGAGCATCATCATCTTGATATGAAGAAGATTTTTCATTATTTTCATCTATAAAAATTTCTAAAGAATCTTGTTCCCAAGCATTTGCGTTATCAGAGTTTAATAAAGGATCATATACTTTTGCAAAGACATATATTTTATTTTCATCCCAAAGAGTTTTTACTTTTGCATAAGCACCATTAACAGATCCATTAACAACAGTATTTGTTATAATTTCTTCTGAATCTTTAAAGATTTCATCTTCTTCGCCGTCAATGGCAGGTGTGCCTTTTTTTGCACATGCAATTTTTACTTTATCACCATATACAATAATACCATATTTTGAGGTTTCTAATAATTGTTTTGATGTTGTATCATTCCAATTGTATACTAATTGATTATCAACAATTGAGATATCAAACCCAATTTGCGAATTTACTACAGGTAAAATATTTGGTAGTTTTACGCTTATTTCAATTATATAACCTTGATTATCTTCATTAATTACAGCATTATTTATTACCCCTTCAATATTACATGACTTTTCACCATTTCTTTTCAAATTGATAATTATATCATCTGGTTGTAGGTTAGGGGATTTAGCATTGTTTTGATCAATGTATAAATAAATCTGGTCAGATGAATCTTTTGTATTATCATTAACTCTCATAAATATATTCAAATTATCATTATCCCAGAGAATCTTAGATGAGGCTATTTCATTTTGTTCTGAAAATATTTTTATAGGTTTTACAGTTTTATATGTGTTATCTTCTTTTCCATCAATTATAGCCTGCCCATTGTTTATTGTTATCTTTTGTATAAGTGGTGGAATAACATTTGGTTCAACTAAAGCCCAAAAGGCATATTTTGATTGATAGTTTTTATCAAATAATAGAGGGAAGTTGTTTCTACTACTATTTAACCATGAATAGTCATCTTTTAATCCCCATAAAGTTACATTTGTAACTACATTTTTGTATTTCTTAAATAAATCAAAAAGATCTTTATATCTATAGGCTAATTTAACCATTAAGTCACTTGGAGGATTTGAAAAACTTGTACTATTATCTGTATATACATTTACATCTAACTCTGTTATATGGATTTCTATACCTGGTATACTTGAAAATAGCTGTATTGTTTTCTCAATTTCAGATATTGAAGGGCTATCTATATTAATATGACATTGCATGCCTATACCATTTATCGGGATACCTTTTTCTTTTAAACTTTTAACCATTTCATATATGAACTGACGTTTTTTAGGGTCTTCAGTATTATAGTCATTATAGAACAGTTTCGCATTGGGATCAGCTTCATGAGCATATATAAAGGCCTTTTCTATGTATTCAGGACCTGCAATGTTAAAATAGTGAGACCTTCTGTAACCATCTGACTGACTCGGATCAATTGCTTCATTTACTACATCCCAAGCATATACTTTACCTTGATACCTTGAAACAACAGTTTCTATATGAGTTTTTAATCTATTGTACAATTCTTCTTTAGAAACATATGTTGTACCATCTGCTTGATAAAAAAACCAATTTGGAACTTGTTGATGCCATACAAGTGTATGTCCTCTTATAACCTTGTTATTTTCCTGAGCAAATCTAACATATTCATCAGCAATAGAAAAATTAAAATTGCCTTCTGTTGTTTGTATTGCATCTTGCTTCATTTCATTTTCTGCAGTTATACTGTTAAAATGTTTTAATACCATTTGTCTTTCAGTAGAATTTGTTAACACCTTATATGGTATAGCCACGCCAATTTTAAAATAATTACTATAACATTCAAATAGTGATGGTATTTCCCATTCTGGAGCAAACAAAACAGCATTTTGGTCGATAATGTTTATATCATCAATATAAAATGAAAGAGTTGTATTTGATGATTCAAAATATAAGGTTAAGTTATTTATAACATTAGCCGTAGAAGAAACAGTAAATGTTCCAGATAATTCCACCCATGTATCAGATGGAACAGATTGGCTATATTTAATTGACGTATAGTTGGTATTTCCTCCATCATATTGATTTTGCATTGTAAGGGTAATTTTTTGTTCAGAACCCGTATTTTGATATACCCAACCTGATATTGTGTATGTCTTGCCTTTTTGTAATATATTTTTCAAATCAATTTGAGCCCCATGCCAGTTTGATGTTCTTCCTTGTACATATAAAGAGTAATTGCCTGTGTGTGAAATAGAGTTATTTAAATTTATTGAAACACCATTTCCTCTTGGTTGCCAGCCTTCTACTGTATTACTTTCAAATGTCGAACTAACTATTAAACCTGGTTTTCCTACCTTATTTGGACCTGCTATTTCAAATTTATCTATATAAAAAGGAAATGATGTATCGCTTTGTGATACTATAAATATAGATAATTTTCTTAATGTTCCTGTGACAGAAAAGTTAAGGTTGCCAAACACGTTTTTCCAATAATTTGGAATTGCTATTGTTTCTGCAATTGTTTGATATCTCTCACCGTTTTCATCTTGAATTAATGCAATAATTTTAAAAGGTTGTGGCTGTGAACTTGTATGGTAAACATATGTAGAAACTTGATAATTTATTCCGCTTGAAAGTTGGTTTGTTTTATCAATTTCACATCCATCCCATACAGATATTCTGTTTTGAATCTTTAATGAAGAAAAGCCTTCATAGGCAACATCATAAACGCTTGAAACAGTAGTAGATTGACCTCTTGCAGTAAATCCGTCGTTGGAAGCGTTTTCAAAATTGTAAGAAACAAAATAATCTAAAGGATTACTATCAGTTGCCTTAACTTGTAATGTAAATAAAATTGGGGAAAATAAGGACAGAATAAAAATAATAGAAATAAAAACACCAAAAAACCTCTTCATAAAAAACACTCCCTAATATTATTTTAATTAAAATTACATAAAAAATAAATATTAGTTTTGGGTTTTTAATAAAAACAAGCCATATTGAGTTTATTAAGAAAATAAGAATATCAACATTAGCCAAACTGAGATGTAAAATTCAAGTTTTTTAAGAGCAGAAAAAATGTTAGGATGGAGAGCGAAAAATAGTATATTAAGTTATAAAATAGATTCCCCCCTTTGCTTTTGAACTAATCCAATTAATACAAGTAAAAATTTACATTTACTAATGGGTTTATAATATAAATATATTAAGAAAATATATTTAAATAAATAATAAATTTCTATTATTTTTAATAAAAAATTAAGCTAAGATAAATAATAACTTTTTAAGTACTAAAAAATAATTAATTAATTCTTATAAATAAAAAAATAGAAACGTTGATATTTTTGAAAATTACATTAATAAATGGTAAAATATTAATTAAATAAGTGTAATAAATATTGACATATTTATATGAACGGTAGTGTTAACTAACATATGAAAAATTAAATTTGAGAGAATTGGGACTAAATATTCTTTAAACTTAGCAAAGGCCATACGCATAGTAAGGATACAAGGACTTACATCTCTTGTACTGGATACACGATAACCTAGGATGGACTTTTTGAGAGCATCCATGATAAACCAGACATAATACTTGATACCTTTTACTTTAATGTAGGTTTCATCGGCAGCAAGGTAGTTAGAGGGTTTGTAGTTGTAATTATCAACGAATGCTTTAACCAAGGCAGCGGCAGTTTTAGCGTATTTGTTGACCATAACATGAGAGATTTTAACACCGTGAATATCCCAGAGTGCCCGGGAAGTAGCACGTGGTTTACATGCATACTATGCATTATTTACTGTTGCATATGCACTTATAGCTACAAAATGTTAAAAAATAATCTAAATATGTTTATTTATGAAATATATTTATTTATAGAAAAATAAAAAGAGAATGCCGGTTTTTCATTTTTAAGAATATAATTAAGAATAAAACAAACATGACATGGTATAAAAAGTAAAAAAATAAAATAAAACGGAGTGGGAAAAATGATTCAAGATTCTAATATTATAAAACCAGATAAATCTTTGGGATGGTTAGCACCTGCAATTTATTAAATAACATTTTTAATTAGCTTATTATTAATGATATTGACTTTTAGTAATGTAGGTCCTCCTAAGAGCATTGTGCTTAGATATTATATTAGGATAATGATAGGCTTTTTAACAGTAATTACTCTTTATTCTTTTGTTATTATAATAATATTTTTTTCTATGAAATACGTTGTTTTAAATGATAGAGTAATATTAAAATGTGGTTGGTATAAAAAAATTATAATGTTTAGTCAGATAGAAAAAGTTGCAATTGAGAATATAAAAGCAAATTTATTAGCAGATTCATATAGCCCTATAAAATTTCCTGGATATGCTTTGGGTAGAGTATATACTTTTGACAAAGGTCTTGTTTATATGTGTGCAACAAGAGTTAATAAAAAAATATTACTTATTTACCTTAAAAATGAAGAAAAAGTTGGTATAACTCCTAAAAACATAGAAGAATTTAAAGAATTCTTGCTTAAAAAAGCTGCAAGCTTTCAGGAGGAAAAATAAAATGCCTTCTATTTACATTGCAGCTTTTATAACCACTATTTTAGCCTCTATATTTTGGATTGGGTTTATTTATTATTTATTTGAAAAGATTAATATGTTTACATTTAATTATAGAATCTTTTTATTTAAATTGAATAAAAAATAATAGATATATTATATAAATAATTCATTGACTTAGGAAATAAATTATAATAAGATTTCCTTGAAAATACTGAACTATTTGATTTTTTTCGGTATCTCACTTTAAAAAAAGGAGGGCTTTTGATGGACACATCTAAAATTGCAGCTCAACTCTATACAGTTCGAAATTTTGCAAGAACAGAAAATGAGGTATATGAAACATTGAAAAAAATAAAAGAGATTGGTTTTAATGCAGTTCAAATCTCTGGTATTGCAAAGGTTGAGCCAAAAAAATTAAAAAACTTTCTTGATGAATTCGCTTTAGAAGTTTGTGCAACACATATTTCATTTGATGTGCTTAAAAATAATATTAATGATGTTATTAATGAACATCATATATTAGAATGCAAGCATATAGCAGTCCCTTCAATGCCAAATGAATATAAAAATAAGGAAGACTATCTCAAATTTGCTGAAGAACTGAATAAGTTAGGTAAAATTCTTTCTGAAAACTCTATTACATTATCATATCACAATCACAGCTTTGAATTAGAAAAATTTGATGGTATAACAGGGCTTGAAATTATTTATGATAACACGGATCCACAATTTGTAAAAGCTGAAATTGACACCTTCTGGATACAACATGGTGGAGCAAGTGTTTCTATGTGGCTTAAAAAACTAATTGATAGAATGGATATAATTCACTTAAAAGATATGGCAATAAAAAATGGCAAACAAGTTATGAGTGAGATTGGGAATGGGAATTTAAATTGGGAAGAAATTCTTTCTATTTGTAAACAAGCTAATATTGAATGGTACATAATTGAACAAGATGATGATTTTGTTGATCCATTTGAAAGCTTAAAAATAAGTTTAAACTACTTAAAAGCATTAAATATATAGAAAGGAAGATACTATGATAATAACAGACAGAAATTCACTAAAGGATATTGTCTACAAAACAATCAATAATACCGAAATTATTGATATTCATACACATCTTTATGCACCAAGTTTTAAAGGCTTATTATTATGGGGAATTGATGAACTATTAACTTATCATTATCTTATTGCAGAAACATTTAGGCATATTAATATGCCATATAATGAGTTTTGGAATCTATCAAAAAGTAAACAAGCTGAGATTGTATGGGATACATTATTTATAAAAAACTCTCCATATAGCGAAGCTTGTGTTGGTGTGCTTACTACACTTAAAAAACTTGGACTTGATACAAAAAATAAAGATTTACAATATTATAGAAATTTCTTTAGTAAATTAACTGTAAATGAATATGTAGATATAGTTTTAGAAATTTCAAATGTAAAGCAATTAGTTATGACAAATGACCCATTTGATAATATAGAAAGACTAATTTGGCAAAAAAATCCTGAACATGATAAAAGGTTTAAGGCTGCTTTAAGGCTTGATTCACTTCTTAATAACTGGGAAAATATATACATAATATTACAACAATGGGGTTATAATGTAGAAGCTGAATTAACAGAAAGAACTATAAGTGAAATAAAGAAATTTCTATTAGATTGGGTAAAGAGAATGGATGCTCTTTATATGGCTGCATCACTTCCTGATACATTCAATATGCCTGAAAATACAAATAGATCTAGAATAATTGAAGAATGTATTATACCAGTATGTTCTGAGCTTAATATCCCATTTGCAATGATGATAGGCGTTAAAAGATCAGTGAATCCTGAATTGAGATTAGCTGGTGATAGTGTAGGCAAAGCATGTATTAATAGTATTGAATACCTCTGCAGCAAATACCCAAAAAATAAATTTATGGTAACAATGCTTTCAAGAGAAAATCAATATGAATTAAATGTTACAGCCAGAAAATTTAGAAACCTTTTGATATTTGGGTGTTGGTGGTTTTTGAATAATCCAACAACAATCCAAGAAATGACAAGCATGAGACTTGAAATGTTGGGAACAAGTGTTATACCTCAACATTCTGATGCAAGGGTTTTAGACCAATTAATATATAAATGGGAGCATTCAAAGAAAATAATAGCCAATGTTTTATACAATAGATATTCTGATCTCTATGATACAGGCTGGGAGATAACAGAAGAAGATATAAGAAGGGATATAAACAAATTGTTCAGTGATAACTTTACTAATTTTCTTGAATTAAAACTATAAATGCTTGGTGAATTTGTTGTTTGCAGCAAATAGACGTGTGAAGATAAAGGTAATAATTAAATCAGCTAAAAAGGTTTGTATTGTTGCAGACAGTAGTAAGTTTTTAAAAGATGTTTTAGTTTCATTTGGTGAAATAAATATTTCAGATGAGATAATTACAAGTGGAGACTTTATTTAAGACAAAATTGATGAATTTATTAAACTTAGTATAAATTTTGTTAGAGTATGAGGTGTAGCTATGTATAGATTTTTTATTTCTGCTTTTGGTGATGAGATAGCAAATGATTTAGATACACAATTAAGAATTCTTATAGAAAATAATGTTGAATATATTGAGTTTAGAGGAGCAGATGGCAAAGGGGTTGCTAATATAACATTAACTGAAATGCAAGAAATGGCAAAAAGAATATCAGACAAAAATATAAAGGTATCTTGTGTAAGTTCACCTATTGGTAAGATTCCAATAGAAGATGATTTTAACCAACATTTTGATCTTTACAAAAATATAGTAGAGAAAGCACATATTCTAAATACAAAGTATATAAGATTATTTTCTTTCTATGTTCCAGAAGGGGATGAGGATACATATAAAGACATTGTCATAGAAAGATTATCAAAATTTACTGATTATGCTAAATCAGAAGATGTTATAATACTACATGAAAATGAAAAAGGGATTTACGGAAATACCCCAGAAAGATGTCTTAATATTTTAAAAAGTATAAATTCAAAAAACTTGAGAGCTATATTTGATCCTGCAAATTTTGTTCAGTGCAATGTTGAGACATTCCCTCATGCATTTAGTTTGCTAAAAGATTTTATTGAATATATGCATATAAAAGATGCTTTATTTAAAGATGGTTCTGTTGTTCCGGCAGGTTATGGAGATGGTAGAGTAAAGAACATAATTGATGAGCTTAAAAAAATGAACTTTAATGGCTTTCTTTCAATAGAGCCTCATCTTAATAATAACCTTCCGGGTGGTGGGCCCGAGAATTTTAAAAAGGCATTAAGTGCTCTTTTAAATATAATTAAGGAAGGAGAATAATGATGGGTAAGATTAAATTTGGTATTGTAGGGTGTGGTGTTATTTCGGATACTCATGCAAAAGCAATTAGTGAATTGAAAGATGATTTAGAACTTGTTGCTGTATGTGATGTTATAGAAGAAAGAGCAAAAAAACTTGCTGAGAAATATAATGTAAAATACTATTTAGATTATAATGAGATGTTAAAAGATGATGAAATAGATGCTATAAGTGTATGTACACCAAGTGGTATGCATGCCGATATGGCAGAACTGGCAGCTGAACATGGCAAACACGTAATTGTTGAAAAACCGATGGATATCACATTAGAGCAAGCTGATAAGATAGTAAGAGCTCAAGAAGAAAACGATGTTGTAATAGAAGTAATTTTTCAGCACAGATTTAATGATTCTACAATAACAATTAAAAAATTAATAGATGAAGGTAAATTTGGGAAGATTCAATTAGCAACAAGCTATACAAAATGGTATAGAAGCCAAGAATATTATGATAGTGGTGATTGGAGAGGAACATGGGCTTTAGATGGCGGTGGAGCTTTGATGAACCAATCAATACATTATATTGATTTAATGCAGTATTTAGTAGGCCCTGTTGATGAGATATTTGCTTTTTGCAAGACAGGAGCACATGAAAGAATTGAGGTTGAAGATAGTGCTGTTGCATCAGTTAAATTCAAAAATGGAGCGATAGGCGAAATAATTGGAACAACAAGTGCTTATCCAGGTATTGAAACAAAATTAGAGATTTTTGGTCAAAATGCTTCGGTTATTGTTTTGAACAATCAAATTGAAAAGTTATATTTCAAAGATAGTAATATAGATAATGAGATAGGCAATAAAACTCAATCAAATGCTGCATTAGGTGATGCTGCTATAAAACCAGAAGGCCATTTAAGAGAATACATAGATTTTGTAAATGCAGTAAAGAATAAAACCTCACCATTGGTAACTCCAAGAGAAGGAAGAAACGCATTAGAGATAATATTAGCTATCTATTATTCTGCAGTTACTAATAAGCCTATAAAGCTTCCTCTTGCAAGCAGTGTAGAAATAATAGAGGAACTTAAGAAGTTAAAAGGGAAAGGCTTTTAAATAAAATGTATGAGCCTATAAATAAATATTTTATAGTAGGTATTGTTCATTTTGTGGTGTATCCTCAAACAATATGAGGAGGTAAATAAATGTTTAAGGTATTAGTTACAAGAAAAATAATGCAACCAGCTATTGATTTGTTAAATAAATACTGCAATGTTGAAATAAATCCATATGATAGGCCTATGACGAGAACTGAACTTTTAGAAGCAATAAAAGACAAAGATGCTGTTTTAGCACAAATTGTTGATAAGGTTGATAAAGAGTTTTTTGATAATGCTCCTAATGTAAAGATTGTTGCAAATTTTGGTGTTGGTTATGATAATGTTGATTTAGCAGAGGCTACTAAACGTGGGGTATATATAACAAATACACCTGATGTTTTAACAAATGCTACTGCAGAACTTGCATGGGCATTATTATTTGCAGCAGCAAGAAGAATTGTTGAAGCTGATAGGTTTACTCGTGCACAGTCTAAAAATTGGGGGCCAAATTTATTCTTAGGCAAGGGTATCACCGGGAAAACATTAGGTGTAATTGGGGCAGGAAGGATAGGCCAAGCTTTTGCAAGAATGTCAAAGGGATTTAATATGAAGATACTGTATTACAATACAACAAGAAAAGAAGAATTTGAAAAGGAATTAAATGCACAATTTGTAAATCTTGAAACATTATTAAAAGAGTCAGATTTTATATCATTACATGTCCCACTAAATGAGAAAACTAGGCACTTAATCGGTGAAAGGGAATTAAGTATGATGAAAACAACTGCCATATTAATTAATACAGCACGTGGCCCTGTTGTTGATGAAAAAGCACTTGTTAAGGCCTTAAAAGAAAGAAGAATTTTTGCAGCAGGGCTTGATGTATATGAAAAAGAACCTGAATATGAAAAGGAACTTGCAACATTGGATAATGTTGTAATGCTTCCTCACATTGGTTCAGCAACTGAAGAATCGAGAACAGATATGGCACTATTAGCAGCAAGCAACATTGTTGATTTTATAGAAGGAAAGATTCCAAGAACACTTTTAAATAAAGATGTTTTAAAATAGAAAGAGCAGTGAAATGACTGCTCTTTTTTTATGAATATTTTTTTATAATTGGTGAAAGTCTTTTATATAATAAAATTGTTACAATTGAAGCAAAAATGCCTTTGAAGATGTTAAATGGGATTATAGAAAATAGTATTAAAGTCCACTTATCTTTTACCAACGAATTAACCTTTGAAGCAATACCTACAATTGCAGAGATAGGGAACTTTAGAGCTTTTTCGTACAAGGGTAGTAAAACGTAGTAATTTAATAATCCAGCAAAAAGACTAAAGACCAATGTACCTATAATCAACGAAATAAAAGCCCCATATTTTGATTTATTTTTTACATATATAAAGGCTGCAGTATAGACAAAAACAGAGCCTATAAGGAAATTAGCCATTTCACCAATACCAGCTGTTTTTGTCATAAGCAAATGTAATAAATTTTTAATGAGTTCAACTCCAACTCCAGATATAGGCCCAAATGAAAAACCAATAATTAGTGCTACTACATCACTAAAGTCAAATTTTAGAAAATCAGGGAAGATACCAAGAGGGAATTCAATTTGCATTATTATAAAAGATACTACACCAAAGATTGAAACAGTAATCATTTTTCTAAGTTTTTTATTCATCATCTTATACCTCCTAAATAAAAAATTAAAGCCTCGAAGAATCCTTCGAGGCTAATATCCCAATATATATTTACCTTCTCCCATCCGGACTGTGACCGTTGGTTCGGGAATCTCACCCGATCATGCAAGAATACTTGCTCGCGGACTATAACCGCCAGTGGGGAATTGCACCCCGCCCCGAAGGTTCTTTTCACTTTTAAATAATTATACAATATAAATTATTTAAAATCAATAAGCAAATAATCATCATAATATTCAAAGCCTATTGATAAATATGCCTTGTATGCGGGAGTATTATTCTTTCTTACTGATAAAACTGGAATTTTACCTTTAGAAATAATTCTTTTGCAAAGTTCATATACAGTTGCTTTAGCATAACCTTTACCTCTATGGTATAAAGATGTATAAACTCCACCTATCATTGCAATATTTTCAGTTGTAGATTGAATAAATGCTTGAGATACAATCTCATTATTGACAAGTCCAAAAAGAAGCTCTTCATCTCCATTGCATTCATTTATTTTATTTATTGCATATTCCTCTGTAACATCGCTTTCAAATCCAAACTTTTCAGCTTCAATTATAAATGATATAGCCTTTTTGATGTCAATTTCTTTTTGGTTTTTAAATAACAAATCTTTATTATAAAACTCCACTGGATTTTTATTTATAAGATAAAAGCTATCATTAAATTTATCGATCTTCCTATTTATCTGCTCCAAAAGTGGATTTACAATCCTTTTTACACCTAAGAGTGTTTGAAAATTTCTATCATTTAATAATTCAACAAAATATGAAATAGCACCTTGGCTTGTAAAATGAGGGATAACACTGCCTAAATTATAAAAGGCTATAATTCCCTTAAGTTCTTCATTTTCAAAATAACCAAAATAATCTCCACATCTTTTTATATTTTTATTATTATTTATGCCATATAAATTAATATTGCCAATCAAAAATACTGTTTCAATTTCATATTTGTGGCAATAATCAAGAACTAACCCTGTATCACTATTATTTAATAATCGAATCATTAAAAATCCTCCTTACAAAAAATCCCCCAGAATGTTGGGGGATAAATGAAACCAAATATTTAGTTTTAGAGTAGTTAAGCTTTTAGAATATTTTCAATTTCAATTAGTTCTTCGTTTGTAAAGGTTATATTTTCAATTGCCTTAAGATTTTCTTCAATTTGAGATACTCTGCTTGCTCCAATAATAGCAGACGTAACAGTTTCTCTTCTTAATACCCAAGACAATGCAAGTTGTGATATACTTTGCCCTCTGTTTTGTGCAATTTGTGATAATTTCTTGACCTTTTCAATTTTTTCTGGTGTTACATCATTTACTTTAAGATATCCAGTTGGCTTTGCAGCTCTTGAATCTTCTGGAATACCATTTAAGTACTTGGTTGTAAGTAAACCTTGAGCTAATGGAGAAAATACAATAGCTCCCATTCCAAGTTCATCTAATGTGTCTAAAAGACCATCTTCTACCCATCTATTGAACATTGAATAAGAAGGCTGATGAATTAGGCATCTTACTCCCATACTTTTTAATGTTTCATAAGCCCTTTTTGTTTGTTCTGGATTATAATTAGAGATTCCAACATAAAGAGCTTTACCTTGATGTACTGCTTGTGCTAATGCTTCCATAGTTTCTTCAATTGGGGTTTCTGGATCGGGTCTATGATGATAAAAAATATCCACATAATCAAGCCCCATTCTTTTAAGGCTTTGATCTAAACTCGCAATTAAGTATTTTTTAGAACCCCAATCACCATATGGCCCTGGCCACATATAATAGCCAGCTTTTGTAGAAATTACTATTTCATCTCTATATGATTTTAAATCCTGTTTAAATATCTTTCCAAAGTTTTCTTCTGCTGATCCTGGTGGTGGCCCATAATTGTTTGCCAAATCAAAATGTGTAATTCCAAGATCAAAGGCACGTCTTACCATTGTTCTCATATTCTCATAATTATCAACATATCCAAAGTTATGCCAAAATCCAAGTGATATTAATGGCAATTTAAGTCCACTTTTTCCGCATCTACGATAAACCATATTATTATAACGGTTGTCAGATGGGGTAAAACTCATATAAATCATTCCTTTCATATTGGAAATAAAGGATTTTAAAATATTGTATAACTAATTTTCTAATAATGCAATATAGCAAAAATATAAAACTATATTACACTACTATACCATCTTGTGGGCCTTTTTCTATATTATTTTCCCATTTATGTTTTTTAAGTTTATAATAAAAGGCAAATTGAAAAGGGATAAAAAGAAAACTTACAACAATAGTGATAATTGAACTTATAATTTCATTATTCATTGATATTAAAGATATTGGAAGAAAGATTATAAAAAGTATTAAATTATATGCAAATATAGAACCTCGATATCCTCTTGTTAATTCAGCACTTTTTCTCAAAGACTCAATTGGTGAAGTATTGTAGTCAGCAGCAATATATATTGAAAAACCAAATATTAATGCAAAATATATACCTGGTATAACAAAGAGAAACATACCAACTAAAATGATTAAAATAAATAGAATTAAAAGAAGTATAAATCTAAATACTCTCTTAATATCAATTTCTTTTAATGTATCAAAATAAAACTTAATACTCATCTTTGCTTCAAATGAATTAATGATAAATTTATATGCTGGTATGCTTATATACGAAGTTATAATCATAACGTAAACATAATATAGAAACAGAAATACAATTACTAATATATTAGATGTAGTAGTGCTACCTGATATAAAGAAATTTTTTATAGGTGGAAATAAGAAGAATGCTAAAATCATTGGAAGAGCGGCAAATATAAACATAAAAAAAATCATAATTAGATAGATTGCAAAATATATTGTGAAATTCATCTTTAATGCTTGAAAAGCAGTTCTAAAAACATCTCCTATTGTTAATCCATTAGTCATGAAAAACCTCCTCTGAATATTTGTATCTTTTAGTATTCTTACAGAAATCAGTTATAAAGTCAACATTTATTAAACTGGTCTTATACATCCAAAGCCTTGAGAGTTTTTACTTCCAAGTCCAGTATCAAAAGCTAATTTTACAAGGCTTTCATCTCCACTAATTTCAAATTTTCCAGACCAACCTTTAATTACAGTCTCTTTGTATTTTACTATGTTTTCTTTTAATTTATAATTATCTAAAGGGCTTATACTAAATGAGCCATTGTAATTATTATTTCCAGATAACGCAATATATTTTCTTATAAGATTTTCTTTAATACTTTTTTCAAATTCTTCTTCAAATGGATTAAAGTAATATGTCTTTTTTGAAGATGCAATATTTAGTGTTTTATAAGCAACAATAGGTGATAAAGACTCTATAACCATTTTACTTCTTATATCGATTTTTTCAATGCTTACTTCTTTAACCTCAAGCTTCTGAGCATTGATTATAACAGAATCTTTAGAAATAATATTATTTAATACATATTCCAAAAATCTATCATCTATAGAACAAAGAGTAAGATACACATTATTATAATAGAAAATGACCTTTTTTTCTGTATCAATAGTAAATTTACCATATAATCTTGAAAAAGTATACATTTTATAATGCCTGTTTTGATAACTCCATCCTATGTCATGTATGTATCTACTATATACTTCATCATTAATCCAGTTAAGTATTGTGGCATGTAAGATATGATTATAGTGTATAGGAAGAGAAAGTTGATTATTAGGTATAGTTAAGTTTATTTTTAACCTCATAATGTATGTCACCTTTATTTTCAAGAATATTAAATAATATTCATTATAAAGCAAAAAAAACTTAATTGCAATCTTGTAAAAAGTTATATAAACTAAGAATATAATATGGTTGGAGGTGAAATAATATTTGGCTAAAAAAGTTGGAACTATTTCAAGTGGTTTATTTTTATTAATACTTGGTGTTATTTTATTCTTAGATATTTTTTTAAATTTACCTTTTCAAGCATACAAAATATGGCCTATATTAATTATTTTTCTTGGGATTGAGATTATTATTTCTAAAGCTGATAATTTTACTAATTTACGCTTTAATTTACCAGCTATAATAGTAGCATTTTTATTTGTTTTTTTATCTTATTTATATTATTTTTCAAATTCTTTTATATCAGATTTAAAGAATTGGTTTTGGCCAAACAATAGTAATATTGAATGGAATCAAGAATATACCCCTTCAAAACCTGTAGCTATAACCGAAGATATTAAATCAATTTCTGTTAATGTAGATTCTTCATCAATAATTATATCAAGAACATCAAATGATACAATATTAATTAGTAAATCAAGTAACATTTCAAATGACAAATATTTTAAAGTTTCAGTTGAAGATAAAACACTAAATATAAGTCAGTTTAAGAATATACCAAAAGAAATTCAAAAAAATTCAAAATTGATTATATATCTACCACAAAACTATAAGTTGGATGATATAGATGTAAAAACTAATTTAGGTTCAATTGAGATTAAAGGTATTATTTCAAATAATATTAACTTAGTAACCAATTTAGGGCAAGTTAAAGTTATTGACACGAAAGGTAATAAAATAGATATATCTACTGACATGGGTGCAATAAATATTAACAATTGTTCCATACAGAATGTTTTAAAAGCTCATACCAATATGGGTAGTATAGATTTGTATGGAGATGTAGATAATTCACGAATTATTGCTAAAACAAATTTGGGAAGTGTGAAACTCTCAAAGAGTTCAGGATATTTCAAAGGGAAAACTATCGAAAAAGTCTTCGGTAATGGACTGTTAGAAATTAATTTGTCAACAGATATGGGCAGCATTTCAATAAAAGATAAATGATAAGGTGGTGAATTTAATGTACGATAAACCAAGCATGCCTATTACAATTATATTATCAATTATTTGTCCAGGAGCTGGCCATTTATATTTAGGGCTTAAAAGAAGAGGTACTCAAATAATTCTTTTGTATTTTTTATTGCATTTTTTGAATTCTGCTTCATACACCTTTGTTTTTGATAGTTTAATAAAGCTTGGAATTTTAGCTACAATTGTTATTTTCACATTAGAAGCTATTAGATTCAATAAGTTATTAATATTAGGAATAAATATTGATGATTTGCCCTTTATTAAATTAAAAATATTAGAGCCAACAACAAAAAATATTGGTATCCTTTTAGTTATCGTAGGATCACTACTTTTAATTGATTCTATTCTTAGCCTTTCATTTTTTGAACAATATAGAGAAATTTTTGAGAGTATCATTAAAAAAGCTTTATTTCCACTTATATTAATAATTGGAGGCATTTATTTGATAATAAATAAGGAAGAGTAAAAAATACATAAAAGAGGGTAAAAACCCTCTTTTAAAATGCAAAATTCTCAGTTGGAACTGGAACCTTTGATAAAATATCTTGTATGACATCGTATGTTTTTGTACTTTTTACAACATACTGACCTTTTAAAATTATTCTATGAGATATAACGTATGGAGCTAAGTATTTAATAAAATCAGGCATGACATAATCATATCCTTTAATTGCAGCATAGCTTTGACATATCCTCATAAATGAAATAATAGATCGATTGCTTAACGGAAGTTCTATCATTTCATGTTTTCGAGTTTGTTCACATATTTCATATAAATAATTAAGGATATCATCATTGACATAAATATTTCTAACTTGGTTTCTTATTTTTTGTATTTCAGACCTTTCTAATACCTTGTTTATTTTATCAAGAGGATTTTCAACTTTGAATTTTCTTAACATTTCAATTGTTTGATTTTTATCAGTATAGCCAAGGGATAATTTTATTAAAAATCTATCAAGTTGAGCTTCTGGTAAAGGATATGTTCCTTGTATTTCAATTGGATTTTGTGTCGCAATAACAAAAAATGGTTGATTAAGTTCATGAGATACACCATCAATTGTAACTTGATTTTCTTCCATACATTCAAGAAGGCTTGATTGAGTTCTTGGAGTTGCTCTATTTATTTCATCTGCAAGAATTATATTTGAAAATATTGGGCCAGGTTTGAATTCAAACTCTTGTTTTTTCATGTTATAATAGTTAATACCTGTTAAATCAGAAGGCAATAAATCAGGAGTAAACTGTATTCTTTTGAATTGAACATCAATTGATTTTGCTAAAGCTTTTGCAAGCATTGTTTTTCCAGTTCCAGGAACATCCTCTATTAAGACATGACCACCAGCAAAAAAAGCAGCAATAATTAATTCAATTTCACTATTTTTACCAACAATTACTTTTGAGATATTTTCAACAAGCTCTAAGGCTTTTTGATAAATTGAGTTCATATAATTAACACCTTTCTTATTAATATAATTATTAAAATCATATATTATAATTATAACACAATAGTACCAATATTAAGCTCAAATAACAAACATTTATACAAATTATACATATCAATAACATTATTTTCATTTGACTTTTATTTAATAATTTTTTACAATAGGATTGTAACATATTTGAAATATTATTGTAATAAAATATTAACATAGGGTAATTATATTACCCTTTTTGTTTTTTGGGGGTGAGAGTTTGGCGAATAAAACAAAATCTTCAAGTTCAACTAAGACAGCCACAATAAAGAATGAACAAAGTGCAAAATTTATACCAAATAAAAGTAATACCACTAATGTTAGTGTTAAAGAAAAAAGAGAACTTTCAATTGATAAAATTGATGAAAACAGAAAAATTATTCACGATAAAAATAGTAAGGATATTATAAAAAAACCATCAGATAAGATTGTAAAAGAATTATTCAACATAAATGATACCAAAAAAAATAAAAATCTTTCTAAAAAGAAGGATGCATTAAATGTAATAAAAGAAATGCAAAAAATAAATTCAAATATAAATACTAAAAAAGCATTACCACCCAAGACTAAAAAAAGTTTTCAATTAATATTTGAAAATACATATAGGTATTTTGTAGGTATAAAAGAGTTCTGCGAAAATGAAAGAGAAAAGATTTTAAAGATAAAGATATTTTCAACATTAGTTTTATTATTAACAACCTTATTAATTATTTCGAAAGTTTCTTCCAATATATATCCTGATATTCATCTAAACAGTCCAGTTGCCATAGCAGTTGGTGGAAAAACTATAGGAGTTATTGAAAATCAAAAGGAAGCTAAAAATATACTTTACGAGATTTATCAGGATATCTATAGAAAATATGGTGTTGATAGCTATAAATTTGCAAATACAATACAATTTAAAGAGGTAACAGGAGATTATTCTATTTCAGACAAAGAGCAAATAAAAAATAAAATACTTGAAAATGGTAAACCACTTATAAAAAGATTTGTTATAACAATTAACAACAAAGCATATTTTGCATTTGATAATATTGATACACCTAAGAAGATTTTGGTGGATTTAAAAAAGCTTTATTATAAGAACAATGCTGATAAAGCTACCTTTTTAGAAAATGTAGAAATAAAAGAAGCCTTTATATCACCAGATGTGAAAATTACTGATGAGAAAACAGCTTTAGAAAAGATACGCTTTGGCAAGGACAAAATATTGGAATATGAAATAAAAGAAGGGGATACCCTATGGGATTTATCAAGAAAATATGATGTCTCGGTTGATGATATATTTGCCTCTAATCCTGGACTTTCAGAAAATATTAAACCAGGGCAAAAAATAAAGCTAACAAAAGCAAGCCCGATGATAAATGTTGTATATGAAAAGACAATAAACTATGAAGATACACTACCTAAGCCTGTAAAGGTGGTAAAGACAAGTTCTATGTATACTACTCAAAGTGTTGTAAAACAAGAAGGCAAAGATGGAAAGGCAAAGATAGAGGCAAAAATTGTACTACTTAACGGACTCGAATATGATAGAAAGATTTTAAAACAAGAAATTATACAAAAACCTGTTGAAAGAGTGTTATATGTTGGTACAAAAAAACCACCTCTTTATATGGCTACAGGACGTTTTTCATATCCACTATGGGGAACCTTATCTTCAAGGTTTGGCTATAGAGGCAGAGAGTTTCATGAGGGCATTGACCTTGCAGTTCCATGGGGGACAAGTGTGTATGCTTCTGATGGTGGTGTAATAGAATTTACAGGTTGGTCAGGTGGATATGGGAAGCTTATTATAATAAATCATAAGAATGGATATCAAACATACTATGGACATTTAAGCAGCATATACGTTACTCCAGGTCAAAAGGTTGTAAAAGGGCAAATTATAGGAAAGTCTGGCTCAACAGGGAGAAGTACAGGCCCTCATCTACATTTTGAAGTTAGAAAGAATGGAGTTCCACAAAATCCATTAAGATATTTACAATGAGAATAAAAGCTCTCAAATTGAAATGAGAGCTTTTTTCTTTTATAATCGAAATTATAACACAAATTATAAAAGGGAGGGCATATGTTAATATTATTAAATGCTTTTGAAGGAATATTTGTTATAGCGGTTATTGTTGTTGTAGGAATTATTCTTGCAAAGATGAATGTTTTTAAAGAAGAGCATCTTGATTTATTATCTTTTCTTGTAAATAATGTATCCTTTCCTGCATATATGGTTGTAAATATTTCAAAAACCTTTACCAAAAAAGAAATATTAAATCTATCAAAAGGACTAATAGTACCTGCTTGTGCAATGATTATTTCTTTATTAATTGGAATATTATTTACAAAAGCAGCTAATATAGATAATAAAAAAAGAGGTGTTTTTGTTACTATATTCAGCCTATCAAATACAATATTTGTTGGTTTACCTGTCTGTAAAGCATTATTTGGAGACAAAGCAGTAACATATGTTTTATTATATTATCTGGCAAATACTACAATATTTTGGACCATTGGAGTAAATAGAATTATAAATTCAATTGAAGAAAATCAAAATTACAGTAATAATATATTAAAAAGGATTTTAACACCTCCACTATATTCTTTTATCATTGGGATTGTATTAGTTATGCTTGATATAAGATTACCAGATTTTATTTCAAGATGTTTAAATTATTTAGGTGATATGACCACTCCTCTTTCGATGTTTTTTATTGGTATTGTAATAAATTCTATGGGTATAAAGAATTTTAAATTAAATAAGGATAATTTATTAGTTTTATTAGGGAGATTCTTGATAACTCCGTTAATTACATTTTTATTGTTAAAACTCATTTATCTTCCAATTGATATGAAAAAAGTCTTTTTTGTAATGTCTGTAATGCCTGCAATGGTTCAAACTGCAATTGTATCAAAAAAGTATGGTGCAGACTATCAATTTGCTACATCAATTATAACAATTACAACAATTTTAAGTATGATTATAATTCCCATTTATAGATTATTGTCTGAAATTTTATTTTAAAAACAATATAAAATTATAATATAAAGGTTTGGAGGAGTTTGAAATGAAAAATAGAATATTAACATCAGTTACATTGATTATTTTAGGTTTTATTCTATTGGGAATTAATTTTGATTTTTTATCAAAAAAATATACAACACTTTTGTTTGGGTTAATATTTATAGCTATTTTTGGACTGTTTAATAAAAGATTTTGGTTTTTACTTCTTGTTGGAAACATTATAATCTCATATGGTATAAGGCAAATAACCTTAGATTATATTAATATCAATTATAATAATTCTTTGTTTTTATTTCTGTTAGGTGTTTCTTTTTTGATTAGCAGTTTTGTATCTTCATCAATCAGTCAAAAAAATAAAAAACTATCAAAAAATTGGTTGTTTTATATTGCTATTTTGTTTTTTGCTATAGCAACGTTTTTAGTGATTAATAATTTAATTGATATAAATAGTGAAATGCTTATAAAATCAATATTTCCGATTATTATTATTTTAGTTGGGGTAATAATGATATTAAGAAGTATTGTTAACTTTAAAAAAACATAATGACAGGAGAGAGTTAATATTATGAAAAGAAAGATAGTATTTAGCTTGATATTAGGAGTTTTGCTTGCATTAATTATATGTGCAGCAATATTTATTACGTTTTATAACAAAAGCAAAGTAAAACCAACTCTACCTAATAAGCAACCCATAACTCAACAAGAGCAAATAGACAAAAAAGAGCAAACTAATAACAAAATTACACAAATAAAAAAAGAAATCTATACAGCATATGGAAGATTTGTTGGATTAGTTGATGCACATTCTGCTGAATTTACTCTTATAAATACTAAATTTGACTATTCTGTTTTTGAAATTTCAGATAAAATTATAAATAATAAAAGCCTTTCGGAAGGTATACTTGTTGAAATTTCTTTTTACAAGAATGAGAATGGTGGGAATCCGATAATTTCAGATTTAAAATTGCCTGAATCTATTTCACTTCAAGGTATTTTTGTTGGGCAAGCAGATAATAATTTTTCGGAGTTTATTTTTGATAATAAGCATGTTGTTCTTCAAATCCCAGAAAATATACAAGAAAAAATAGCAAATCTTAATACAAATTCAAAAGTTTTATGCACAATAACAAATAATAGTCAAAATCCAAAAGCTAATCTAATTCTTAATGATATTAAATATTGACAATTATATAATAAAACAAAAACATTAAATGTCAACTTAATTTCACTAATAATGTAAAATATATTTTCTTTTATTATCCTTTTTTTAATTTAAAAAATAAATATTATTAATAAATCTAAAATTGTCTTAAAAAAATGTAAAGTCAAAATTGTCGGGTATAAGATGTCAAAATTAAGGGGTATATTATAGTTTAATTATACAATATTATTGACTATAAGAAAGCTATTTTGTAAAGAATATCATATCAATTTGCATAACTAATTTTTATAAAATGTTTTATAGCCGTATTTATTATGTAATTCTTTTAATCACATTACTTCAATTCATAGAAATATAAAGGAGGTGGGGGTTAGATAAAATTTAAAACAAAATGTAAAATAAAGTTACACTAATTTAAAGTATAATGTAAAATTCTCAAAGCGTTTTGTTTAGTTTTTATTCTTTTATCCTACATAAATAACCATTTATTTTTTATTTAACTTTAAGTAACATGTTTGAAGTTATTATTTTAAATGGGTAAAAATTAAATATTTTTATAATCTATTAAATTTAAGGAGGTTATATTATGCATTTGAAAAAAAGACTTTTGATTATGGTTGTTGTTATTGCTTTAGCGTCATTTTTAACTGTTAATGTATTTTCAGCAACAGTTATGACACAGTCAGATCTTAAATTTGACCCAAATAAATATAAGGGCAAAGAAATTACTGTATGGCAATGGTGGCCAGAAGGGACAACATCAGATATTAAAGAGTTACCTACACCAAAGCAAGCACGCGAAAATTTTGAAAAATTAACAGGTGCAAAAGTAAAAATAGTTTATGTTACTTGGAACGATTATCAAAGCAAACTAATACCAACAATTATGGCTGGTAAAGGTGCTGACATAATTTGGGGTGGAGATGACTATAAACCAACTTGGATGTACAAAAAATTATTAATGCCACTTGATAAATATATAAACTTCAAAGATAAAAAGTTTATGGCAAGTGTTACATGGGATAAACTTGTTTTAGATACAATGACTTGGAAGAACCAACATTATGCTGTAGGTTCTGCTGGACTTCTTAGAAACAGACTTTATTATAATAAAGAAATGTTTGAGTTAAATGGTCTTGAAGATCCATTAGAGCTTTACAAAAAAGGTAAATGGACATGGCAAAAATTCTGGCAATTAGGCCAAGAATTAACTCAAGATACAAATGGCGATGGCAAGATTGATGTATGGGGTTATATCTCCTGGTGGAGAGACCAATGGTTAACATCAAACGGTGTTGAAATTGTAAAATATGTTGGTGGAAAACCAAAACTAATACTTGATAGTCCAAAAGCAGTTAGAGCTTTCCAAGCTGCAAGTGATACAATTAATAAATATAAGATAGAACCAACTGTATGGTGGGATCCAGATCCACAACAACAATTCCTAAATGGAAAATCAGCTATGGACTACTGGGGAGACTGGGATATGGCAAGCTTTAGAGATAAGATGGGTAAAAAACTTGGTGTTGTTCCATTCCCTAAAGGTCCAGATCTAGTTGGTAAGAAGGCTGCTGATACAGCAAACTTAACAGTACAAATGATGGCTTCATCATGTAAATATCCAGAACTTGCTGGTTGGTATTTAATGTATAATGGCCTCAGAAATAGAGCAGATGAAGATTCATTGTGGGAAAAATATTATGAAGGACTATATGGTGGAAAAGCAATATACAATGTAATAAAAGATGCATCTAAATATCAATCAACCTACCCAACAGCAGGTCTTGGTAGTGATGTTTCCAACTTAATAAATAATATTTGGAACTCAAGCAATCCTGCAAAAGAAATAAAAGCACAAGCACCAAAGATTCAAGCTGCTTTAGATAAATTATTTAAATAATAAGTAGAAAGTTTAATAAAAACAAGCACTATGCTCAAGCTGAGTATAGTGCTTGTATATTAAAAAAAACATAAATAAAAATTTGTAATGCTTGCAGTTAAAAAATCTACATACAAACAGAGTATGTAAGCTTTAAATTTCATTGTTGGAGGGTTTTACATAATGAAAAAAAGGATATCTGTAACTGCAATATTAATTGTTTTTCTATTGCAAACCATTTTCCAATTTAGCTTTTCTGAAAAAACATTTGCTCAAACTCAAACACAAGATAAAACGTTCCTTTTTGAGCAAATTAAAAAAGAGAATAGCTATGAGAGTTTTTTAAATAAGTATTCAAAAACTGCTCAGCCAAAAAAAGAATATATAATTAATGGAGCTAATTATTTAAACTTTGAGGGGGAAGGTTTTAAGAAATTAGAAAATTTTGAGGGGACAAATGAACCAGTTATATTAACAGGTGATTCTGGATTTATTGAATGGGAGGTAAATATAGAAGAAGAAGGACTTTATAATATTTCAATAAAATACTTTCCAATAGAAGGGAAAAGTTCAAGTATTGAAAGAGAAATTTTAATTGATGGGGAAAGACAGTTTAACGAAGCAAGAAATATCAAGTTTGAAAGGGTATGGCGTAATGCTGGAGAAGTAAGGAAGGATAATAGAGGAAATGAAATTAGGCCAATTCAAGAAGAAAGCCCTATGTGGATTGAAAAAGCAGTAAGGGATTCAGAAGGATTATACCCAGAACCATTTAAGTTTTACTTTACAAAAGGTAAACATACGATAAGGTTGATATCTGTTAGAGAACCAATGGTAATTCAATATATTAAAATTCATAATCTCGAACCTCTTAAAAGCTATAATGAAATTGAAAAAGAATATAAACAAAGAGGATATAAAGAAGTAAAAAATGTTTCTATTAAAGTTCAAGGTGAAAGTGCTTATATAAAATCAGAACCTACACTTTATCCAATATCTGATAGAACAAATCCATTAAATGAACCTTATGACGTTTCTGAAATAAGGCTTAATATTATTGGTGGTTATAACTGGAGAAAACCAGAACAGTGGATTGAGTGGAAGATAAATGCACCTCAAGATGGGCTATATAAAATTGGGCTAAAATTTAGACAAAACACTGTAATGGGTTTACCGACATTACGTTCATTATACATAGATGGACAAATTCCATTTAAAGAAGCTGGTAATATTAAATTTCCATATGATACAAATTGGCAATATAAAGTTATAGGTCAAAGTGATGACAAACCATATTTATTCTATCTTACAGCAGGAGAGCATACTCTTAGGCTAGAAACATGTTACAACGATTTTGCTTATATTATCAGAAATGTTCAGCAATCTGCTATAGATTTATCACAGCTTTATACAAAAATTGTTATGATAACAGGTACTAATCCAGATTACTATAGAGATTATCAACTTGATATTCGTATTCCTGAATTAATACCTACATTAAAAGAAAATGCAAAGATTTTAAGACAACAAGTAAATGAAATAGTAAAAGTTGGTGGGAAAAAGGTAAATGAAGCTTCACAGATAGAAACCATTGCTATACAGCTTGAAAGCTTAGCTGAAAAACCGGAAACAATTCATCAAAGGCTATCAAAGTTTAGAGATAATTTATCAAGCTTAGCAACATGGACATTAACAATTAAGGAACAACCACTTGATATAGACTATTTTATTATTTCTTCTAAAGATGCTAAAAACCCTATTGTAAGACCAAATATATTGATTAAAACAACTGACTTTTTCAAAAAATTCTTCTTATCATTTATAAAGAATTACAACATGATAGGTAATGTTTATGATAAAGAAAAGGCAGTTAGTGTATGGGTATTATTAGGAAGGGACCAAGCTGAAACTTTAAAAGCATTAATTGATAGCGACTTTACACCAAAAACAGGAATACCTGTTAATCTAAATATTATTACTAATGAAAGTGTTCTACTGTTTGCTGTTTCAGGGCAACAAGATCCACCTGATGTTGCAATAAATGTTTCAAGAGGATTACCAGTTGATTATGGTATTAGAGGTGCTTTAGTCGATTTGTCTAAATTGCCAGGTTATAAAGACGTTGAGAAAAACTTTATGCAAACTGCCGTTGTTCCATATTCATATGCAGGTAAAGTATATGGATTACCAATGACTCAGGACTTTCCAATGATGTTTTACAGAAAGGATATCCTCAGTAAATTAAAAATAGATATACCTCAAACATGGGAAGAACTTTACAATGCAATTGCAATGCTTCAACAAAATAATCTACAATTTGGACCTGGATATGGAACAAGTTTTGATTTGTTTAATATGCTTTTACTTCAAAATGGTGGAAAATATTATAGCGATGATGCTAAAAAATGCTTATTAGATACCCCAATAGGAATAAAGATATTTACTCAATGGACTAATTTATATACACAATATGGTGTAACAAGATGGTATGACTTTTACTCAAGATTTAGAACAGGTGAATTGCCTTTAGGTATTGTTAACTATACTATGTATAATCAATTATCTGTAGCAGCCCCTGAAATAAGTGGTCTTTGGGGAATAGCTCCAGTGCCTGGTGTTAAGCAACCTGATGGCACTATTAAAAGAACTGTTTCTGGAAATGGAACAGCAGTTGTTATTTTTAATCAAACTAAAAAGTTAAATAGTGCATGGGAATTTACAAAGTGGTGGCTAAGTGCTGATACACAGGCACGTTATGGTAGAGAACTTGAAGCACTTTTAGGGCCTGCAGCAAGATATAATACTGCAAACTATGTTGCAGCAAGTTATTTGCCTTGGCCTTCAAGTGACTATAAAGTATTAAAAGAACAGTGGAAGAATGTAAATGAAATACCTAATATACCTGGTTCTTATTATACAGGTAGGCATCTTGATAATGCATTTAGAGAGGTTCTTGATAATAATGAACTTCCTAGAGAAGCAATAACAAAATATGTAAAAGAAATAAATAAGGAAATCAAAAAGAAACGTGAAGAATTTGGTTTTCCTGTTGATTAATAAAGGTAGAGGTGATAATAATGGATTCAGAAAGAAAAAGATATGGAAGTTTTTATGAAACATTGCAAGAAATGAAAAAAAACAAATCTTTATATTATATGATGGCTCCTTTTATGATTTTATTCTTATTTTTCACTGTAATTCCTGTAATTGCAGGTATGTACCTTAGTTTTACCTATTATAATATTATACAACCACCTAAATTTATTGGTTGGTCAAACTATATAAGGCTTTTCCTTGATGATGATGTATTTTTGATTGCAGTGAAAAATACATTTAAATTTGCTTTGATTACAGGCCCATTAAGCTATTTTGCTTGCTTAATATTTGCTTGGTTAATAAATGAATTAAAACCAAGAACAAGAGCGTTAGCAACATTACTTTTCTATGCTCCATCATTATCAGGAAGTGTTTATTTCATATGGCAATATATATTTTCACCTGATATGTATGGACTAATGAATGGATTTTTAATGAGATTAGGTATAATCAAAGAACCAAATTTATGGCTATCCGATCCTAACCTAAATCTTACTGTTATTATGATAATACAGTTGTGGATGAGCCTTGGAACCAGCTTTTTAACATTTATTGCTGGTCTACAAAATGTTGATATAGCACTTAAAGAATCAGGGGCAATAGATGGAATCAGAAATAGATGGCAAGAATTATGGTATATAATTTTACCTTCAATTAAACCACAGCTTATATTAGGTGCAGTTTTACAGGTTGTTAACTCATTTGCAGTTAGTGATATTTGTGCTCAACTTGCAGGGTTTCCAAGCCCTCTATATTCAGCCCATACAATAGTTTTGCACATGGTTGACTATGGTAGCATCAGATATGAAATGGGTTATGCTTCAGCAATAGCAGTTATATTATTCTTTACTACAATAATAATTAACCAAATAATCAGAAAATTAATAAAACCTGAATAATAACAAATAGCCAGTAACAAGGAGGCAAGTGATAAATGGGTATTAAAAGTTATAGATCAACATGGGGGAATATTTTCATTACTGTAATATTAGCTCTTATTGCTGTTTTTATGGCATTACCACTTCTATATGCCATACTTACAGCATTCAAACCTTTAGATGAGTTATTTATATATCCACCACGATTTTTTGTTCGAAGACCAACTCTTAAAAACTTTACTGATTTATTTTATTTAATGAGTAATTCATTTGTCCCATTTAGTAGATACTTATTTAATAGTATTTTTGTAACTGTTGTAGGCACTTTTTCATATGTTGTTATTGCTTCAATGGCAGCATATCCGCTTGCTAAATTTAGATTTCCTGGGAGCAGAACCATGGATCAGTTAATAATTCTGTCACTTATGTTTTCAGGTTATGTAACTAATATACCAAAATTTATAGTTTTATCGAAATTACATTTATTAAATTCGTATTTTGCATTACTACTTCCAATGCTTAGCGGAACATTTGGGTTGTTTTTGATGAGACAATTTATGGTCCAGATACCTGATTCTTATATAGAATCTGCCAGAATAGATGGAGCATCTGACTTACGAATATGGTGGCATGTTGTTATGCCAAACGTAAAGCCTGCATGGCTTACATTAACATTGTTTGCTTTTAGAGATTTCTGGAATGATACAAACTCACCTGCCCTTTATATACATGATGAGGCACTAAAAACATTTCCTCTTGCACTATCCTATGTAAATTCAGGTGGTATTGCAAGAGCTGGTGCAGCAGCTGCTGCAGCACTTATTATGATGTTACCATCATTAATCATATTTATTGTTACACAAAGCAATGTTGTTGAAACAATGAAATCAGCCGGTATTAAAGAGTAAGGTGAATAAGGAGTGAAGTTTGGATGAGTTTTTTTAAAAAACTTAGTATTGTCTTGGCAATATTAATCTTGTTTAGCGTAAATGTTGTATTTGCAGAGGTGCCATATAATACCTATAACTATGATGATAATTTAAGAGCTGTTCCATCTCCTGCAGGTTATTTACCTGAAAAGGTTTTGACATATACTGAAATGGAACTACCTGACAATTTAAATACTCCAAGTGATTTATCATTTGATAAAAATGGAAAGCTATACATTCTTGATGGAGGTAATAATAGGATTGTTGTTTTAAATGAACAACTTAAATTTGATAGAATTATTTCTAAGTTTAATGTTGAAGGCAAAGATGAAACTTTTAATAATCCAAAAGGTATATTTATTAATGATAATGGAGATATATATGTAGCTGATACAGGTAATGCAAGAATAGTTATTTTAGATAATCAAGGAAATTTAAAGCAAATTGTAGGAAAACCTGTTGCAGATATAATTCCAAAGGATTTTGCTTATAAGCCATTAAAGGTTGCAGTAGATAAATTAGGAAGAATATTTGTAGTTGCAGAAGGTGTTGTTGAAGGTTTACTACAATTTAATCCAAAGGGTGAATTTGAAAGATATTTTGGTAGTAACAAAGTTTCACCAAATTATTTTGAAATGTTTATAAGACAGTTCTTGAATAGACAGCAAAGAGCACAAAGAATACTTATATTACCAGTAGAATATAGAAATGTTGCAATTGATAAAGAAGGATTTCTATATGCATGTGCTAGAGGTACATATGATCAGATTAAAAGGCTTAATGCTTTAGGTGATAATATTATCAAAAGAGAAGGAAGAATTGGGGATAGATATGGTGATCTTTATTATAATTCTTCCAATCCTGTTGTAACTGATTTTGCCGATCTTGCTATAGATGAATCTAATACATTATATGCACTTGATAATGCTCATGGAAGAGTTTATGTCTACAGTGCACTAGGGGATTTACTTTTTATTGTTGGTGGAATTAGCAATCAAAAGGGTAATTCTCTTGATGCTGTTGCTATAGATATATGGAAAGGTAAGTTTTATGTTTTAGATGAAAGTAAAGGTATTATTACCGTTTATAAACCTACCGATTTTGGCGAATTGGTTTTTTATGCTAATTCATTTTATATGCAAGGTAAATATGCTGAATCAGCAAAACCTTGGCAAGAAGTATTAAAAAGGGATGCACATTTTGATCTTGCCTACATAGGTTTGGGAAATGCCTATATGAAAGAAGGAAAATTCAAAGAAGCAATGAAGTGCTTCAAAACAGCGTATTATGCTAAAGGATATTCAAAAGCATTAAAAGAATATAGAGCCGAATTTTTAAGGAAGAATTTTGCTTTTATTATGAATTTATTAATTATATTAATATTACTTTATTTTATTGTAAGAAAGGTTCTTAGATCCAAAAACATTTCTATAAAAGAGATTTTAGATGCTAAAATTAGACAAAATGAGGTTTTAAGAGATTTATTCTTTGTTTTCTATATAATGATTCATCCATTTGATGGATTCTGGGAATTAAAACGAGAAAGAAAAAAATCAGGGATTGCATCAGTTATTATTTTAATTTTGTTATGTATTGTTACAGTTTTCAAAGTTCAACTAACAAACTTTTTATATAACCCATTCAAACCAGAAAATATTAATATAGCATCACAGATTTTTTCAATAGTAGGGCCAATATGTGCATGGGTTGTTTTAAATTGGGCTGTAACTACACTTTTTGAAGGCAAAGGGACAATGAAAGATATATGGGTAACCACTGTTTATAGCTTATTCCCATTAGTATTATTCTATATTCCACAAATTTTCTTAAGCCATGTATTTACTTTAGAAGAATCAGCTTATTATTCCATAATTGGAACAGTAGGTGTTATATGGACACTGCTAATGATGTTTGCTGGCTTTATGACAATACATGACTATACACCAAGTAAAACAATAGGCACAGCAGCACTTTCAATTGTTGGAATCTTATTTGTTATGTTTATTGGTATGGTATTCTTTAATACAATACAACAATTTGGTAAATTTATTCAAACAAGCTATTTAGAACTAAAATATATGTTTCAATAGTTTGTAATTTAAGGAGTTGAGATATTGATGGGCAAAAAGATAATAAGTTTACTTATTTCAGTAACTTTTATTATAACAACTATTTTTGGCAACATTATTTATGTTTCAGCTGAAACATTAGAAGGGTTCAAATTAATGGCTAAAAATAGTAAATATGAATTGTATTTTGAATCTGAATATGGTGGAATTGCTGTTAAGGATATAACAACAGGGAAAACATGGAGATCATATCCTGAAGATTTTAGGACTGATTTTTCAAAAGGTTTTATGAAATTTAATATACCTTCACATATTGTTTTTGAAGTTTCGGACAAAGATGGAAACACAACAGTCTATAACTCATACATTATGGGCATTAGAAATGAAAACTACAAAATTAAATCAATAAGCAATGGATTCAGAATAGATTATAACTTTCAAGAACAAGGTATAAAGTTATCAATTGAATTTACAATAACACAATATGGTTTAACTGTTAGAATTCCTGTTGATTCAATTAAAGAAACAAATAAAGATATAAGTCTTAATAGAATTTGGTTGATGCCTTATTTTGTTTCAGCAAAAAGAGGATCTAATGGCTATATGTTTGTCCCTGATGGCAGTGGTGCAATAATTGATTTAAAAAGTTATGTTTCTTATGACAAAGGTATTGATTCTATGTTTTATGGCTATGATTATTCAATACCATTTACAGAAATGTTACCAAGAACAGAAAAGCTAAGAATGCCTGTATATGGCATCAAAAATAATGATACAGGTGTGTTAGCTGTAATCAGGCAAGGAGATTATTATGCAAGATTAATTTCTGAAGCTGGTGGAAGTGGATCTAATTATTTTAGAACTTATCCTATATTCACTTATAGAGAACTATATAAATATACTTTATTTGAAGGACAAACAAAAAATAATCAATCTCCGGGTGATATTACTGAAACATTAATTGCCAAAAATTCTCCATACCATATGAAAAGTGATATTATTGTTGATTATTATTTCTTAACCGGAGAAAAGGCTAATTATTCAGGTATGGCTGAAGCTTATAGAAATTATTTGCTAAGAAATGGGCTTTTAAAAAATTATATTAAAAGTAACGACATCCCTTTAAATTTAACATTATTAGGTGGTATCAAAAAAAGAACATTGGTTTTGGGACTTCCATTTATGCTTGTTCATCCAATGACAACATATGATCAAGCAACCGAAATATTGAAGCTGTTAAAAAAAGCTGGGGTAGAAAAGATTAATCTAAGATACAAGGGATTTCAGGAAGATGGATATATTTCAAAGATAACAAATGGGGTTGAACCAGAAGGTAAATTAGGTGGAGCTAAAGGTTTAAAGAAGCTTATAGAATTTTCAAGAGCAAACAATGTTAAACTCTTTTTAAATGCAGAATTAATTGAAATACATGAGCCAGGGAATGGATTCAATGAATCAAGAGATGGAGATAGATATCTTAATAATGCATTAATTTTCTTATGGCAATGGTGCCCTATTGATAAGAGAAAAGAGACAGGTGCTGCACAATGGTTTTTAACTTTACCATCAAGAGTACCATATTTTGCTAATAACTTTATAAATGACTTAGCTAAAAAATATAATCTTGATGCAGTTTCCTTTGAACATATGGGAGACTACATCTATTCTCAAACAAAGAAAGGAAATGTTTTATTAAGAGATCAAGTTGCTAAGGTTTGGACAAATGTATTCCAAAATGCTAAAAATAAGTTAGGCAATCTTATGCTAACAGGTGGGAATGTTTATACATTTTCGACAGCAAATATGCTTGTTGAGGTTCCATTAGATATAAGCCACTACAGCATCGAAAAAGAAGCTGTGCCATTTTATCAAATGGTAATACACGGATATATACCTTACAGCGGAAAGCCAGGGAACTTAAGACAAATACAAAAAGATGAATTCTTAAGAATGATTGAGTATGGAGCTATACCATATTTTGAATTAATATATGAAGATGGATCAGAAATGATGAAGACAAATTACAAAGAACTTTATAGTGCAACATATAAAGATTGGCTAAGTCAAGCAGTTAATGAATATAAAGTAGCTAAAAATGCTTATAAGGATATATACAATAAGAAGATGATTGACCATCAAAAGTTAAAGGAAGGGATTTATAAAACAACCTATGAAAATGGTGTAAGTATTATTGTAAACTACAATAATAGCAATTTCGTATATAATGGCAAAACAGTTAAAGCAAAAGACTTTATAGTTGTAAAGTAATGTCTTATATTAAGGAGGTTCAAATAATGTTTAAACGAAGGGTATCTTTAGAGAGCAGACAGGCAATAGCGGGTAGACTTTTTGTCTACCCTTGGGTAATAGGCTTTTTGCTGTTCTTTGCAAAGCCATTTGTTCAATCATTTTTGTATACATTTAAGGAAATAGATTTTCAGCAGGCAGGAGGATACACAGAAAAATTTATTGGCAAGGAAAATTATATAGAGGCACTTACCAATGACTCGACATTAATTGATTATTTAGCGAGAACCATTCCTTCAATAATAATTGATGTTCCATTAATTATTATGTTTAGTCTGTTTATTGCAGTATTACTAAACCAAAAATTTTTTGGTAGATCAATAGTTAGAGGTGCATTCTTCTTACCGGTTGTTGTAACATCAGGTGTTTTAATATATGTTATTAGAACAAACTCTATTGATCAATTTGCAAGACATGCAGGATCTGCAATGGCTATGCAGAACCCATTCTTAAATAACCTGGACTTTAAGGCCATACTTATGCAACTCACAAGCAACGTAGCATTTTTACAGCCTCTAATTGATGCCATGGATAGAATATATGAAATAATATGGAAGTCTGGTGTTCAAATATTAATATTTTTAGCAGGATTGCAATCAATACCTTCATACCTTTATGAATGTGCTGATGTTGAAGGTGCAACAAAATGGGAAAGCTTTTGGAAGATAACAGTACCAATGTTATCACCAATTATTATGGTAAATATAATATACACAATTATTGATTCATTTACTGATTATAGTAACGATGTGTTAAGATATATTCTTACATTGGCATTTACTAATATCCGTTTGACTTATAGTGCTACAGTTGCCTGGATATATTTTGCAATTATTGTTGTCATATTAGGAATTGTAGCAGCTATAGCATCTCGAAGAGTATTCTATATAAATGAGTAAGGGGGACATAAAAAATGAACGCAAGTGCAATCAAAAATCAGATAAGCAAAGATAATATTAGCAAAAAATTGCAGATTATTTTTAAGCCACAAAATGCCCATGAAGAAATGCTATCAAATGAAATTAAGAAAAAATGGGGTAGAAACATATATTCACTATTTTGGAAATTATTTAGATTAATATTATTCTTAGGTTTAATATTTGTATTGATATATCCTCTCTTATTTTTATTCTCAATAAGCTTAAGAACATTTGATGATATGGTTGATCCAACAACTATTTGGATTCCTAAAAAGCCAACATTTGCACGATATGCTGAGGCTTATAAAGCACTTGATTATTTATTATCATTAAAAAATACATTTTTAACATCAATATTTCCTACAATATTTAATGTTATTATGTGTTCGCTTATTGGATATGGTTTTGCAAGATTTAGATTTAGAGAAAAAAACTTTTTATTTGCTCTTGTACTTTTTACATTAATAGTACCACCACAAGTAACCATCGTCCCCCAATATCTTCAATATTCAAACTTTGATTTCTTTGGATTAATGAAATTATTTAATAAACATGCTGGTATAAACCTACTCAATACTTATGTGCCTCTTATACTGCCCTCATTATTTGGATTAGGACTAAAAAGTGGTTTATTCATATACATCTTTAGACAATTCTTTAGAGGAATGCCTAAAGAATTAGAGGATGCTGCATATATTGATGGATGTTCACCATTCCAAACATATATAAGAATATTCTTGCCAAACGCTGTTCCAGCAATTGTAACTGTTTTCTTGTTCTCATTCGTATGGCATTGGAATGATGTATTTGAACCAACAATATACTTAAATGATATTAAAAACTATACATTAGCAATGAGATTGGCAAGTATAGATAACTTTATTACTGGCAGTGCACAAGTATTTGACCCTATAAAAGTTACACCACCAAAGTATGCTGGTGTTATATTAGTTATCCTACCTATGTTAATTCTTTATGTATTTGCTCAAAGATATTTTATAGAGAGCGTCGAGAGAAGCGGTATTGTAGGATAATAATAACTGGATGGTGAGGATATTTTGAAAAGAAAAATTATACTGAGAATAGTATCAATTTTAATAATTATTTCATTAGCCTTATCTTTTATTTTTATAAATGCAGCAAGTAAAAATTCAAAAGTTAATACTTTTGTATATATTACTCCAGTTCAGGCTTCGAAAGAAATGGAGCCTGGCTGGAATCTTGGTAATACTCTTGATGCTATTCCAACTGAAACTTCATGGGGAAATCCTGAAACCCAAGCCTATATGTTTGATGATATAAAAAAAGCTGGATTTAAAAGTGTTAGAATCCCTATAACATGGGCAGACCATATAGGTTCAGCTCCTGAATATACAATTGATAAGACTTGGCTTGATAGAGTTGAACAGATTGTTGATTGGGCTTTAGAAAGGGATTTATATGTAATAATAAATGCTCATCATGATTCATGGAGATGGCTATCTTCTTTGAAAAATGATAAAGAAGGTAATATGAAAAAACTTGAAAAGATATGGCAACAGGTTGCACAAAGATTTAAAAATAAATCTGCTAAACTTATGTTTGAGGTAATAAATGAGCCTTATTATGATGGATATAGTGAACAAGAGCAAGGTGCAATTCAAAATGAACTTAATAATAGAATTTTAAAAACTATTAGATCAACTGGTGGTAATAATCAAAAAAGAATTGTAGTTATTCCTGCTCTTTCTTGCGACAGCTACAAAATGGCAAAATATTTTGAAGTACCTAAAGATGAGAATATCATTCTCACATTCCACTACTATTCACCATGGAATTTTACTGCAAATTGGTGGGGAAAGACAACTTGGGGAAATGAAGAGGATTTAAAAAATATGGAAAAGGATCTCAAGACAGTTTATGATAAGTTTAAAGGTAAATATCCGATTGTTATTGGAGAATATGGACTATTTAATGGAAATAAACCTGCAGAGTGGTTCTATTTTGATACCTTCTTGAAGTTAGCTCATAAATATGGAATGCAGACAATGTATTGGGATAATGGCGGTAATTATGATAGAAAGAACAGAGTTTGGCGAGATGAGCAAACAATAAAGATTATTGCTAACTCTGCAAAAAATATTAATAATTCATTTGTTGACCCTGGTATTTTATATTTTGAAGATGGTAAAACAATTAAAGATACTACTTTAAGTTTCAAATTAAATGGCAATAAATTAGTTAATATTATGAATAATAAATATGTCTTAAAAAAAGACAAGGATTATGTTGCCAATGGATCTAAGATTATACTTAAGGCAAGCTACATAAAAACATTATTAAATAATGATGAGTATGGTGTTAATGCAACACTGAGATTTAAGTTTAATAAAGGTGCTGACTATCCGCTTGATATTGTAAAATATAATAAGCCGAAGGTTTTAGATGAAGAAATTTATGTCTCAAAAGATGGAAATAATAATGATACAAGAATAATTACAGCATTTAATGGAACAAAGCTCACAGCTGTAAAATTGGTTAGTGAGAATGGTCAAAACATCAGAGATTCATGGACACCATACCTAAGAGGTTGGGATGATTTTGCAGTTGATAATGGGAGCATTACAATTAAAAAACATGTTTTAGATATGATCAAATCAGATGCAGTTCTTACTTTCGAATTTTTCCCTGAAGGTGTGTCGCTTCAAGTTAAAGTAAAAGCAGAATAATAAACGCTTCTCCCTCTTAAACTGAGGGAGAAGCATTTAAGAATTATTCTGTAATATATATTATAATAATCCATACTTTTCTATCCATTTAGTAAATGAATTAATTAATTGGAGAGCGGTGAGTTTGAATAAAAAAGATAATAATTTTACATATATTGATCCAATAAGTGCTGTTAAAATGATGAATCCTGGCTGGAATTTAGGAAATACTCTTGATGCTATTCCAACAGAAGGTTCATGGAATAATCCTCCAGCACAAGAATATATCTTTGATGATATAAAAGAATCAGGCTTTAAAAGCATAAGAATTCCTGTTACATGGACACATCATATCGGACCTTCACCGGATTATAAAATAGATGAAAAATGGATGGATAGGGTAGAAGAAGTAGTCGATTGGGTATTAAAAAGAAATCTTTTTGCAGTATTAAATGTTCATCATGATTCATGGGAATGGTTACAGTATATAAATAGAGATGGATATGAGGTAATAAATAAACTTGATCATATATGGGAACAAATAGCACAAAGGTTTAAAGATAAATCTGAAAAACTAATATTTGAAGTAATAAATGAACCTACATATGATTTTGGCGATGTTAGAAATAATCCAGAAGATACAAAAAAAGCATTCGAAATACAACATCAAGTTAATGACAGAATACTTAAGATTATAAGAAGCTCAGGTGGTTTTAATGACAAAAGGCTTGTGATAGTTCCAGGTATTTGGACTGATAGTGAAAAGACACTTGAGTACTTTAAAGTACCAGATGATAAGAATATAATATTAACAGTTCATTATTATACACCATGGGATTTTGTCGCAAATTGGTGGGGAAGAGTAATATGGGGTTCACAGGATGATATAAAATATATTGATAATCTTTTTGAAAGATTACATAACAAATTTATATTAAATGGTATTCCTATTGTTATTGGAGAATATGGTGTTGAAGGGAAAACACATACTCCAAGCAGATGGAAATGGTTAAATTTTGTTGTCTATTTTGCTTCTAAATATGGTATGACAACTATGTTATGGGATAATGGGAAAATATATGATAGGCTGAATAGACGATGGAGAGATAAGACTGCAATAGACTTTATAATTAATGCTTCTAAAGGTATTCAAAATTCTTACTGCGATGATATGTTATATATAAAAGCAAATGAGAACAATATATATATTCAAAAAGATATAAAACCTGTTATATTTAATTCAAATTCAAATAATTTACTTGCTATATATAATGGAAAATATAAGCTTGTAACAGCTGAGGACTATACTATAGAAGAGAACAGATTAATTTTTAATTTGTCATTTATTGAGAAATTGATTAAAAATAAACAAATTGGTGTAGTTACAACACTAGATCTGGTTTTTGAAAAAGGAATTAACTTTCCGCTAGATATTATTTTATATAAAAAGCCAGAACTTAATTTCAATCAATATATTTTAAATAAATCATATAATATCGAAAGAATAAGTATTCCTGTGAAATTCAATGGTACCTTTCTAGCTACTGTCAAAGCTGTTGATTTATTAACTGGCAAACCAATTAAAGAATCACATACACCATTTTTAAAACATGGTGATTTTGATTATGATGATAATAATATCTATCTCTCAAAAGAATTTTTAATGAGTTTAACAAATGATGCTAAACTGACATTCATATTTTGGGGTGAAGAATGTTGCATTGACTTTATTATAAAAGTGCTTAATTAAAAATAATTAATTAATCCTCATAATAAAAAAGAATATGTATTTGGTTTTATTTGTTAAAGGATTTAAAGTATATTGTTTTAATATAATTTAAAACAGGAGGATTTGCTTTATGAAAAGATATATAGCTTTTTGTTTATCAGTTCTATATTTATTTAGTGCTGTATATGCAGCAGATAAAGCATCTACTGTGAATATTACCATTGATACAAAACAAGAAAGAACTCCGATTAGTCCATACATATATGGTGCTAATCAGGATGTTGATGGTGTAGTTCATCCGGCAAGAAGACTTGGTGGTAACAGGATGACAGGATATAATTGGGAAACAAATGCTTCAAATGCAGGAAGTGACTGGAAACATTCTAGTGATTATTTTATGTGTGATGTTTATGGTATTTCGAGTATAGACAGATATACCCCTGCTGCAGTAATTAGTGCTTTTCATGAAAAATCAATTGAGCATAAAGCATATAGTGCAATTACACTTCAGATGGCAGGTTATGTATCAAAGGATACTAGCGGGGAAGTTTCTGAATCAGAAAAAGCCCCATCAAACAGATGGGCTCAAGTAAAATTTAAAAAAGATGGGAAACTATCACTTAATCCTGACACAAAAGATAATTATGTTTATATGGATGAGCTAATTAATTATCTTATCAAGAAGTATGGAGATGCTTCAAAAACCACAGGTATTAAAGGATATATACTAGATAATGAACCCGATCTTTGGGCATCAACACACCCAAGGATTCACCCTCAAAAAACTACTTGTAAAGAACTAATAGAAAAATCAGTTGAACTTTCAAAAGTAATAAAGTCACTAGATCCTAAAGCTGAAGTTTTTGGATATACGTCGTATGGATTTGGTGGATATCTTTCACTTAAAGATGCTCCTGATTGGAATACTGTTAAAGGAAATCATGATTGGTTTATAAGCTGGTATCTTGAGCAGATGAAAAAGGCGTCAGATAAATTTGGAAAAAGGCTTTTGGATGTTTTAAATCTTAATTGGTATTCTGAAGCAAGAGGAAACAATCTTCGTATAAACTTTGATGGTGCAGAAGATACAAGCCGTGAAGTTAGCATAGCAAGAATGCAAGCACCCAGAACATTATGGGACCCAACTTACAAAACAGATATAAAAGGACAAATTACAAATGGTGAAGATAGCTGGATAAATCAATGGTTTCCTGAATACTTACCTTTGATACCAAAAATAAAAGCTGATATTGATAAATATTATCCTGGAACTAAGCTTGCTTTTACCGAGTTTGACTACGGTGGCAAAAATCATATTTCTGGAGGAATAGCACTAACAGATGTATTAGGTATATTCGGTAAATATGGCATATATTTTGCAACAAGATGGGGTGATAGTGGAGATTATATCACAGCTGCATATAATATATATCTTAATTATGATGGTAAAGGCTCAAAATATGGAAATACAAATGTAAAAGCTGTATCATCAGATAGTGCAAATATGCCTGTATATGCTTCAATAAATGGAAATAACGATTCTAATCTTCACTTAATACTTATAAACAGAAACTATGATAAAAAACTTACTGCAAATATTAATATTAAGAATACTAAAAAGTATTTAAAGGCTGAAATATATGGTTTTGATAGTAAAAGTGCAGATATAAAAAAAGTAAATGCAAAAATTAATATTAAAAATAATATTTGCACATTAGATGTTCCACCATTAACAGTGTATCATTTAATTTTAAAATAAATTAAATTAAGACTTTTGTTATATTGAAAGCTAAATGAGAGGAAGATCGGAATAATTTTAAATTATTCTATCTTCCTTTTTCTTTGGTTTTTTCTATTTTTTAAACAATACAACTATGATATTATAAAAGTAATATATTTCTATTCACTCTATACATTAGTATATTTTTATTACATAATATTAATGTATATTTAACCTTTTTAATATTACATTACAAAAAAAAGGAAGATTTTCATGGAAAGGTTACTTTCACTTATTAATGTAACTAAATACTATAACAATAGCCTTATATTAGACAATATAAACCTTACAGTTTATAAAGGTGAAGTCATTTCAATTTTAGGGCCTAATGGTACTGGAAAATCTACTTTATTAAGGATAATTGGTGGGTTAACAAATATAAGCCAAGGGAAAAGAGAAATATCTTATACTGAAAAAGATTTTAAAATAAGATATATACCTGAAGGGTTTGCTAAACTGAATTTTACACCTCTCGAATATCTGATACTTATGGGCAGGATATCCAATATAAATTATGATGTGTTAATTCAGAGAATTAATCATCTATTTTATATTTTTAACTTTGATTTTTTAAAGAATACACCTATAAAAAACCTTTCAAAAGGTTCAGCACAAAAAGTGTTAATAATGCAAGCTTTACTTGATACACCTGACTTACTACTACTTGATGAGCCTTTAAGTGGTTTAGATGAAAAGTCTCAAAAAGAGCTGATTAGAATTATTTATTCACTTAAAGAAAAAATGGTTACAATTATCCTAGTGTGTCACGAAATTGAACTTGCTAATATGCTATCGGATAGGATTTTTGAATTAAATAAAGGGAAATTAACACAAATTGAAGGACTTTCAGAAGATAATAAAAAAAATACAGAGTTAGTTGAAATAACAATTAATGCCTCTATGGGAATAAACTTTGGAAAATTGAATGACTATATTTTTAGATTAATAGAATCAGAAAATACTACTAGAGTTATAGTTGAAAAGAGCAAATTGAATAGGGTTTTATATTTATTGATAGAACAAAATTGTGAAATTATAAAGGTTGGCAAATATTCATTATAAATTCTAAAACGAAGGTGAAAAAATGATAAAATGGTTTTTATTATATAATCATAAATACTATATGAAATCATATAAATATGTACCGCCATTTTTAGTTTTTTTTACTATTCTTTTTATTGCATACAGCATAAAACCAGTAAATGTAATGAATTCATATGCATTTACAACAGTACTCATTTTTTTTATATCAGCTTGGCTTGCATATGGGTTTATTGAAAATGAAGACATGATACAACAGCAGATAACAATACTTCATTTGGATTCTCAAAATGTTTATTACTTTTTCAAGATTATATATATTTGGTTATTTTCATTTATTTTTACCTTTATAGCTTTAATATATCCAATATTATTAAATGCCTTTAATAGGGAGATTACATTTCGCGATATAATTATTTCGGTAATTAGTCATATAATAGCTTCTTTTTTAGGTACAAGTATAGGTTGTTTCTTTGGTTCAAGATTATTTAATATTAAAAGAGCATCTGTTATATCATTTATAGCACTGCTTCTTATATCAATTTTAGGTAAGCTTATATTTAAAAATATACCACATCTAAATTTTATTTTATATATAATTCCTCCAGTCTGGATGTTGATAGATGAAATTACAAAATATGATATTATTTCATATAGAGAATATTATAATTTTGTAGTAAAATCTTTTTTTGTTTTATCATACTCGTTTATACTATGTTCAATATTTATATTCATTATGAAAAAGAAAAAGTTTTGAAGTTGCAATATTTAAGAATATTAATTATAATCAATTCAAGGTTTAATTACAATTTTTAGTGATAATAATTTATAAAAAACGGCTGAAAAAATTACATAGATGGAGGTTATATAAAAGATGGAGGTACAATATAATCATACTGAAATTGAAAAGAAATGGCAGAAAATCTGGGAAGAGAATAAAACATTTAAGGCTTTGGATGACTTTTCAAAGCCAAAGTATTATTTATTAGTTGAGTTTCCATATCCATCAGGCGAAGGTCTTCATGTTGGTCATCCACGAAGTTATACAGCTCTTGATATAATAGCAAGGAAAAGAAGAATGGAAGGATATAATGTTCTATATGCAATAGGTTGGGATGCTTTTGGTCTTCCTACCGAAAACTTTGCCATAAAGCATAAAATCCATCCAAGAAAGGTTACAGAAAAGAATATTGCAAGGTTTAGACAACAGTTAAAATCTATTGGATTTTCTTTTGACTGGGACCGTGAGATTGATACAACAGACCCAAACTATTATAAATGGACTCAATGGATATTCTTAAAGTTTTTTGAAAAAGGCTTGGCATATAAAGCTGAGATACCAATAAACTGGTGTACTTCATGCAAGGTTGGGCTTGCAAATGAAGAGGTTGTTAACGGTGTTTGTGAAAGATGTGGTGGTGAGGTAGTAAGAAAACATAAGAGCCAATGGATGCTTAAAATCACCGAATATGCTGAAAAGCTCTTAAATGGGCTTGAAGATGTAGATTATATAGAAAAGGTAAAAACACAACAAAGAAACTGGATAGGAAAATCTGAAGGTGCAGAGATTCACTTTAAGCTTGATAATGATTTAGGAGAACTTGTAGTATTTACAACAAGACCTGATACAATATTTGGAGCAACATATATGGTTATCGCACCTGAACATCCACTTATTGATAAATTAAAGGATAAAATTGAGAATATAGATGAGGTTTTAGATTATAAAGATCAAGCTCAAAAGAAATCAGACTTTGAAAGAACAGAGCTTTCAAAAGAAAAAACGGGTGTTGAGCTAAAAGGGGTATATGCAATTAACCCTGCAACAGTTAAAAAGATACCTATATGGGTGTCAGACTATGTTTTAATTTCTTATGGAACTGGTGCTATTATGGCAGTTCCAGCACATGACACAAGAGACTGGGAATTTGCAAAGAAGTTTAACCTTCCAATAATACCCGTTATTGAGGGTGGAGATATAGAAAAAGAGGCATTTACAGAGATTGAAACAGGTAAAATGATAAATTCTGATTTCTTAAATGGGCTTACACCAAAAGATGCAATTCTCAAGGCAATTGAATGGTTAGAAAAAAATAACTTAGGCAAAAAGAGAATTTCATATAAATTAAGAGACTGGGTATTTTCTAGACAAAGATATTGGGGAGAGCCAATTCCACTTGTATATTGTGAAAAATGTGGTTGGGTGAGTATTCCAGAAAAAGATTTGCCTGTTACTCTACCAAATGTTGAAAACTATGAACCAACAGATACAGGAGAATCACCACTTGCAAAGATTACTGATTGGGTAAATACAACATGTCCTAAGTGTGGTGGAAAAGCCCAAAGAGAAACAGACACAATGCCCCAATGGGCAGGTTCTTCATGGTATTTCTTAAGATATATTGACCCACATAATAGTGAAGCATTTGCAGATGCAGAAAAACTAAAATATTGGCTTCCTGTTGATTGGTATAATGGAGGTATGGAACATACTACTTTGCACCTTCTTTATTCAAGATTTTGGCACAAATTCCTATATGATTGTGGCTATGTTCCTACACCAGAACCATACAAGAAAAGAACATCACATGGTATGATTTTGGGTGAAAACAATGAAAAGATGTCTAAATCACGTGGAAATGTTGTAAATCCTGATGATATTGTAAATGAATTTGGTGCTGATACACTAAGGCTTTATGAGATGTTTATGGGAGCATTTGACCAAGAGATACCATGGTCTCAAACTGGTATAAAAGGTGCAAGAAGGTTTTTGGAAAGGGTTTGGAGGCTTCATACTCTTGTTTCAAGTGAAGAAGGGTATTCAAAGGAACTTGAATCATTGCTGCATAAGACCATAAAGAAGGTAAGCGAAGATTATGAAAGAATGAAGTTTAATACTGGTATTGCAGCTCTTATGAGTTTAACAAATGAATTTTATGATAAAGGCAAAATAACAAAAGATGAATTTAAAACATTCTTGATACTCTTAAATCCAGTTGCACCACATATTACATCAGAGCTTTGGGATTTAATGAAATTTGAAGGTATGATACATGAACAGAAATGGCCAGAGTATGATGAAGAAAAGATTGTTGATAATGTAATTGAGATTCCAGTTCAAATTAACGGGAAAGTAAGAGATACTGTAAAGATTAATGTTGATGCATCAGAAGAAGAAGTTAAAAAGATTGTATTCGAAAGCGATGCTGTTCGAAGGAATGTTGAAGGCAAAAAGATAGTAAAAGAAATATATGTACCAAAGAAGATATATAATATTGTTGTGAAATAATGGTTATATAAATGAAAAGGCTATCCAATATGAAGGGTAGCCTTTTTAAGTATAATGCTAATTAAAGCAAAGAGTATATTTAAGATTTGCTAATTTTTATCGTATTTGCTCAATAAAATAGTATAATATTATTTAATATATTTTTTAAAGGTAGGTATTTGTTTTGGATATTCGTGCACATCATCTTTTATGTTTTTTAGGATTTCGTGGGCTTGGTTATAGTAGAGAGTTTGTTGAACACTTTAAAAAGATATATAATTATGTATATGATGAAAATGGAAAGATAAAACTATTAAATTCACCTGATGAAATATGTAAATTATGCCCTAATCTTGAGAAGGATAAATGTAAATCAGAAGAAAAGATTTTAAATATGGACAAATTAGTTTTAAGTTTTATAAAAGAGTACATAAATATAGACAATGAGGTTTATCCTTCTCAATGTTATAAGGCTATATCTAAAATGCCATTTGAATATTATAAAAAGATTTGTTCAAACTGTGAGTGGTTTTCATTAGGTTTTTGTGAAGAAGGATTTATAAATCTTAAAAACAAATATAAAGAAGAACCTGAGGTGAATTATGATAAATAAGGACAATATTACAATACTAAAAATGCTTTATAACCAAAATGACTATGTATCGGGAGAGCATATTGCTGAGTATTTTAACATTTCAAGAATGGCTGTAAACAAAAGAATCAAAGATCTTAAAGAAAGCTTTGAAATAGAGGCTCACACAAATAAAGGGTATATTCTAAAAAATAGAGATATAATAAGAATATGGGAAATAGAAGATTATATTAAAAATAGTAGTCTCTTTTCTGAATTTATATATCTAAATGAAATAGATTCAACCAATCTTTTTATTAAAAACAATATTTCAAAACTTTCAAATGGAACCATTGTTTATACCGAAAAACAAGTACAAGGTAGAGGGCGACTTGGGCGTAGTTGGATTGATTTTAGTAAGGGATTAAAATTTTCAATACTTATTAATATGAAAGATACCCCTTTGCAAAAAGTAATTCCACTTACCCTTTTTACAGGGCTATGCATGGCAAAAGCTCTTTTATCATTTGGTATAGATGCCAAAATTAAATGGCCAAACGATATATTTCTTAATAATAAAAAAATCTGTGGTATTTTAACCGAATTAACAGGAGAAGTTGATAAGACTGATTTTATAGTTATTGGGATTGGCCTTAATATAAATGGAACAAATATTCCTAATGAGCTACAAAATATTGCAACGACAATAGAAAATGCGACAAAAAGAATATACGATAGAACAAGTATATTGATTAGATTTTTAAAAGAATTTGAAAACAATATAGATGTATTTTTAACTGATGGATTTATTAAATTTAAAGAGCAATATAAATCTTTATGCTTGAATTTAAATAAAAATATATTAATAAATGGAGAGAAAGAGCTTTATTGCAGTGATATTGGAGATAATGGCGAACTTATATGTGATGATAACAATAAAAAGGTGGTAATACAAAGTGGAGAGGTTTCAATAAGATTCTAAACTTTGAGGTGATAATATGAGATTAATTTCAAAAGATGCAAATTTAAAAAAACTACTTTTGTCAAAAGGCTTTGAACCAGAGAACATAGAAAGATTTTTAAACTATTCAGAAAATATGATTTTTACATTTGAGAAGGGTAATTTAGATGACCATATAAAACATATACTTATGGAAAATGGATATCATGTAATTTATAATGAAAATGAATTTTTTTTATCAACAACAAGAGAAAACTTTAATAAAACCAAATGTTTGATACAAGACCTTTTAAAAGATCAAGATATTTGTTCTTTTGAAGAGAATTTCAGCAGAATACTTTTATTAAAAGAAGGAAGGAAGATTGACTTAAATAAAACTAATATAATGGGAATAATGAACATTACACCAGATTCATTCTATCAAGGTTCACGATATCAGAATCTTGATGCTATTCAGGAAGTTTCTAAAAAGATGATAGAAGATGGGGCAGATATAATAGATATAGGCGGGGAATCAACAAGACCTTTTTCAGAACCTATAACTGAAGAGGAGGAAATCAATAGAGTAATTCCAGCAATAAAGAAGATAAGAGAAATTAATAATAATATACCTATATCAATTGATACTTACAGAAGTAGAGTTGCAAAACTTGCCATAGAGGCTGGTGCAGATATAATAAATGATATATCAGGTGGTCTTTTTGATAAAGAAATGTTTAGAGTTGCTGCTTCCCTCAATGTACCAATAATAATAATGCATATAAAAGGAACACCAAAAGATATGCAGCAAAATCCATATTATGATGATGTTGTAAAAGAGATATATGAGTTTTTTGAAATGAGAATTGAAGATGCAATAGAAAATGGGGTTAAAAAAGAAAATATTATATTAGACCCAGGTATTGGATTTGGGAAAAGGGTTGAGGACAATCTTGAAATTATAAGAAGGTGTGATGAGTTTAAAAGTTTAGGTTGTCCTGTACTAATAGGGGCATCAAGAAAATCAACAATTGGAAAGGTATTAGGGGATTTACCACCTGAGGAAAGATTGGAAGGAACAATAGCTATTTCAGTTATATGTGCTATGAAGGGTATTGAATTTGTAAGGGTACATGATGTTAAAGAAAACAAAAGAGCGGTTACCATGACAAATGCTATATATAACTATTAATTTTATAGAAGGTGTTTTTTATGAAGGTTGTTGTAGATAGAATTGAGGGAGATTTTGCTGTTGTAGAGCTACCAGATAGAACAATAGTTAATATGCCAATAATACTTTTACCTAAAGAAGTAAAAGAAGGGGATGTTATAATTATAGAGATAGATAAAAAAGAAACAAAGCAAAGATTAGAAAAAACTCAGAAGCTTTTCGAAGAACTATCTGAATAAAGAAAGGTGTTATTTATGTCTGTATTTTTAGGGCTTGGAAGCAATATCGGTAATAGAGAAGAGAATATAAACTCTGCAATTAAAAAACTTAGCAAAGAAATTAAAATAATAAATATTTCAAAATTTATTGAAACAGAGCCTTATGGGTATACAAATCAACCTAAATTTATTAACTGTGCTTTAGAAGGTGAAACTAATTTAACACCATATGAATTGTTAGACTTTTGTTTAAATATTGAAAAAGAAATGGGAAGAGTAAGGGAGATAAGATGGGGACCAAGGAATATAGATATAGATATACTTTTTTATGGCAGTCTTATAATTAACTCAAATATACTCACAATTCCTCATCCAGAGATAGAGAAAAGGCTTTTTGTTTTAAAGCCACTGAATGAAATTGCTCCTGATTTTGTTCATCCAATTTTTAAAAAATCAGTGAATATAATGTTATCTGAATTATTATCAAAAGAAGGTGTTAAAGATGAGTGAATTTGCTGATAAAATAGTTGTTGTTACTGGTGGTGCTCAAGGGATTGGTTATGCTATATCTGAGAGTTTTTTAAAAGAAAAGGCATTAGTATTGATTATTGATAATGATATTGAGGCAATAGATGAGATAAAAAACAACCAGTTTAAAGAGTATAAAAACATTGATTACTTTATATGTGATTTATCACAACCAGAACAGATAAAAATGACTTGTAATGAAATAACTAAAAGATATAACAAAGTAGATATATTAATTAATAATGCTGGAGTTGGCAATACCAAAAGTATTATTGATAGAACAGTTGAGGAATGGGACTATGTTATCAATGTTAATCTAAGAGCTCCATATCTCATGGTGAAATATCTAATAGATAGTATGCCACAATATTCATCTATAATAAACATTGCATCAACAAGAGCCTTTATGTCTGAAAAGGATACAGAACCATATTCAGCTTCAAAAGGTGGAATTATTGCATTAACACATTCTTTAGCAGTTTCATTATCTTATAGAAAGATAAGGGTAAATTCAATTAGCCCTGGCTGGATAGATGTATCTGGTTATAAAAAAAGTTCACAAAGAAAGCCTGAGATTCTAAGAGAGATTGACCATCTACAGCATCCAGTAGGTAGGGTAGGAATGCCTCAGGATATTGCAAATGCATGTCTTTTCTTATGTTCTGAAAAAGCAGGATTTATAACTGGTACAAACCTTACAGTTGATGGTGGAATGACTATAAAGATGATATATGAGGAATGAATAAAAATTAAATATATTTATTATTTACAAAAAATACTATATAATTTTTACGTATTTAATAAGTATCAATAGTTTAATATTTGAATATATTAATATTGCAAATAGAAATAATATTTTTGGAGGTAAATAAATGCCTAATTATTCGGTATTTACCAGCAAACCTGATGATCTTAAAGTACAAATGTTTGGTTCTGATTTAGACACACCAGTTGCGGTAAATAACGATGGGAAGATATTCATAAAATCAGTTGAAGATACTGTAAATATATCAGGTACAGTTACAGCCACAGCTACAGATTTAGACATCAGAAACCTAAGTAATACTCAAGATAGTGTTCAAATATATGGAACAGATGGTACAACAAATAAGCCAATTCTTACTGACACAGATGGTAAAATAGTTATAAGTTCAACAGGGACTTTAACAATTCAAGCAACAGATCTTGACATTAGAAATTTAAACAATACCCAAGACAATATATTAGTTTATGGGCAAAGCACTTCAGGTAATACAGTAATATCTACAACAACATCAGGAGATGTAAATATTAATCATAACCGAAGAACATTTTATGAAAATTCTTTTTTAAATGTAACAACAACTGATACCTTTCAATATACTGATTTTATTGATGTGTCAAATTATGGTACCTATTCATTCTACGTAAAAAATACAGGAACATTAAATGCTGCTGATTTAGTTCTTCAAATTAGTCCTACTACAAATGCTAATGATACAGTAGATCTTTTATTATTGGCATCATTACCCGCTGGAGATAAAGATGTTTTAGTACCTAATAAGTTCCTACGTTATATAAGATTAGGATATAAGAGTACAGTTCTTACTCAATCAACAACTCTCGATATATATTTTCAAGCTCACGTTTAAAATAAATGAGAGTAGCATAAAAATAGCTACTCTTTTTTATATTATTTAATTACTGCTTTAATTCACATAATTTTTAAAAAATCATATAATGTATGAGAAAAAAAAATAGGGGATAAAGATGTCCGAGATTGTTTTAAAAACAAATTTATCTATATCAGTTACAAATTTTGAGAATACAGACAATAAATTAAGTAAAAAATATATATACTTAGGTAAAGATGGGAGAAATATTTTTAGAAGCCTTATTTTTTTTGATACTTCTACTATTCCTCAAAATTGTATAATTACAAAAGCTGAATTAATACTATTCAAAGCTAAAGATTTTTATCCTCATGAAGATAAAATAATAAAAGTACATGCTTTATTAGATTATTTTAGTTTTAAAACAACATATAATAATATACCTGCTTATGAGAGTTTTTTTATTGAAGAACCTATTGATAACAATAAAATTACAGTTGAAGTTGATATAAAGGATATTGTAGTGAGGTGGGTTAATGGTACTTTACAAAATAAAGGGCTTATTCTTTTTTTAAACGAGGATAGAAAATCTTTGATGTCTTTTACTTCATTTAGATTTTCAATGAAATATTTAAGACCTTTACTTAGAGTTGTATATAGTATACCACCAATTCCTGATATAATAGTGTCTAATCAAACAATCCAATTTAAAGAAGAAGAGGTTATACTAATAGGCTCAACACAAGTTGTAAGTAATAGTTATGATACCAGTTATATTTTGGATGGGACAGTGATAGCTAAAAATGATGCAACAAATTCAGCTGAATTAACAATTGAATGTAGTAATGATGGAATAAATTGGATTAATGATTTGACAGAAATTCTTGAAGCAGGCCAAACTAAAATAATTATACCTAAATATTACAGTAAATTCATAAGATTTAAAGCAAATGCCATTGGTAATATAAATATTAAGATAAGATATGTATATAAAGAATTTATGCATTAAACATTTATTTTCTATAGTTGACAATATGGATGTTTCCAATTGTCAACTATTTTTATTAGTTTTCTTATATTGACAAAATAAAATATATATAATATAACAATAATATAATATGAATATGAGGTGAAGATGATGGAAAAAGAGGTTCTCAATCTCGAAGAGGCTGCTCAGTTTCTTGGTATATCAACAAAAACTTTTTCTCAAATTCTAAAAGATGAAGACATACCAGCCAGAAAAATAGGAAGGGAGTGGAGGTTTTCTAAAAATGCTTTACTTGATTGGTTAAGTAAAGGATCTTCAAAAGATTACTTTACTAATAAGACATTGGTTTCAAGATATGAATATATAAATGCTGGGAGAACAAGTGATATAATTGAACATTCCAAAGAACTACTTAATAAAATCCAAACTGAAAAATATATTGAAATTGAGGGAAAATATTTTGAATTTCCTGATAATGTAGTAATGGAAGCAAAGATTAAAAAAAGAGCTGATACAACTAAGTTTGAGCTTGAGTTTGAGTGGGAAAACACAGGAAAGGAAGGGAATGAAGATGGAGAATAAAAAAGATAATGAAGTAAAGAACAGGAAAATACTTGGTATTAGTTGGAATGCATTTATCTTTGGCTTTGTTAGTATGCTAAATGATTTCTCTAGTGAAATAACAGTAAGAGCATTACCGCTATACCTTAACAATGTACTGAAAACAAAAACATCAATAATTGGTCTTATTGAAGGTGTAGCAGATTCAACCGCTACAATTCTAAAAATATTCTCAGGATATCTTTCTGATAAACTAAATAAACGAAAAAGTCTTGTAACTCTTGGATATACATTATCAGCTGTTTCTAAGCCATTATTATATTTTGCTAATAATTGGTTTATAGTTCTTCTTATTAGATTTTTTGATAGAGTAGGGAAAGGTATAAGAACCTCACCTAGAGATGCTCTTATAGCAAATACAACAGATAAGAAAGAGTTAGGAAAAGCATTTGGATTTAATAGAGCAATGGATCCTGTTGGAGCGATAATGGGACTTATAATAGCTTCAATTATAATTTACATAACTCAAAGAAATATCCATACTTTTACACAGTCATTATTCAAAATACTTGTTTTAATTTCTATTATACCGGTTTTTATATCTGTTCTTCTTATTGTATTATTTATAAAAGATGTTAAAACTAAAAACCCATCTGTAAATAAAGTTGATTTATCTTTAAAAGGTTTTAGCAAGAAGTTTAAATTATATCTATTAACAATAGCAATATTTACACTTGGTAATTCAAGCGATGCATTTTTGATTTTACAAGCACAAAATAAAGGCTTAAGTATCCTTCAAATATTCATTATGCTAATTTTCTTTAATTTGCTTACTACAATAACTGCTTTTCCGGCAGGTATTCTTTCAGATAAAATTAAAAGGCAAAATATAGTTGTAGCTGGTTGGATTTTATATGCTTTTATTTACTTTGGATTTGGCTTTGCATCCAAGGTGGAACATATTGTAATATTATATATCCTCTATGGACTGTATTATGGTCTTACTGAAGGTGTAGAAAAGGCTATTGTTGCCGACCTTGTAGGAAGTGAAAAAAGAGGAACTGCTTATGGGCTTTACAACGGTGCAATTGGTATTTTTGCAATGCCATCAAGTTTAATTGCAGGGCTGCTTTGGCAATATTTTGGTTCTTCAGCTCCATTTATCTTTGGAGGAATAATGGCATTTTTAGCATCTATAATGTTAATATTTGTTCTTAAAATGAAAGAGGCCGCAGATTAGCAGCCTCTTTTTATAGTTTTATAACATCAGTCTTTATATGAAGTTCTCTTAATTGTTTTGGTTCAACCTCACTTGGTGCATCAGTTAAAGGACAAGAAGAATCCTTTACTTTTGGGAATGCTATTGTATCTCTTATAGAATCTAAACCAAGAAGTAGCATACATAATCTATCAAATCCATAAGCAATTCCGCCATGTGGAGGTGTACCATATTTGAAGGCATCTAATAAAAATCCAAATCTTTCATAAGCTTTTTCTTCACTAAAGCCAAGTGCTTTAAACATCCTTTTCTGAACATCTTGCTGATGAATTCTTATAGAACCTCCACCAATTTCAGTTCCATTTAAAACAATATCATATGCTTTAGCACGAGCCTCAGCAGGATTTGTTTCTAAAAGTTCTATATCCTCTTCTCTTGGTGATGTAAATGGATGATGCTTTGCTACATATCTTCCTTCTTCCTCACTATATTCAAAAAGTGGGAAATCAGTTACCCATAATAGATTGAATTTTGAATCATCAATCAAATTCATCTTTCTTGCAACTTCAAGTCTAAGATTTCCGAGTACATCAAATACAATTTCATTCTTATCAGCAGAGAATAAAAGTAAATCTCCTACCTCTGCATTTAGTCTACTTAATATTGAATCAATTTCTTCTTGTTTCAAAAACTTAACAATAGGTGATTTTAAGCCATCTTCTTCAACAGCAATCCAAGCAAGCCCTTTTGCCTTATAGATTTTTGCAAATTCAACTAAAGCATCAATTTCTCTACGGCTGAAGGCTTTTGCAGCTCCTTTTGCATTAATTGCTCTAACTGAACCACCTTTGTTTGCAGCATCATTAAATACCTTAAATTCACATGTTTTCGCAATATCAGTTAAATCAACAAGTTCAAGACCAAAACGAGTATCTGGCTTATCAGAACCAAACCTTTCCATTGCCTCTTTATATGATAACCTTGGAAGAGGTAGCTTTATATCAATACCAAGCATTTCCTTAAACATTGTTGCAATAAGTTTTTCATTTATCTCAATGACGTCATCAACATCAACAAATGACATTTCGATATCTATTTGAGTAAATTCTGGCTGTCTATCAGCTCTTAAATCCTCATCTCTAAAGCACTTTACAATCTGAAAATATCTATCAAAACCTGATACCATCAAAAGTTGCTTAAATATTTGTGGTGACTGTGGTAATGCAAAAAATTTACCTGGAAATACTCTGCTTGGAACAAGATAATCTCTTGCCCCCTCTGGAGTAGATTTTGTAAGCATAGGTGTTTCTATCTCAATAAAGCCATTGTTTGCCAAAAAGTTTCTAACAACTTGATATAGTTTATGTCTGAACATGATATTCCTTTGCATATCAGGTCTTCTTAAATCTATATATCTATATTTTAACCTTGTTGCCTCGTTAACATTTATACCCTCTTCAACCGGGAATGGTGGTGTTTCTGATTTACTAAATATTCTAAGCTCTGTTGCTCTTACCTCAATCTCACCAGTTTTTAACTTTGGATTAACTGTCTCAAGAGGCCTTTTTTCAACAATACCTCTAACACCAATACAATATTCACTCCTTAATCTGTCAGCTTTCTTTAAAAGTTCTTCACCAGATTTTTCGTCAAAAACTACTTGAACAACTCCAGTTCTGTCTCTTAAATCAATAAAAATAATACCTCCTAAGTCTCGTCTAACATCAACCCAACCTGTCAGTGTTACTTCTTTAGAAACATCTTCAACCGAAACCTCTCCACAATACTTTGTTCTTTTTAATCCTTTAATACTTTCCACTAATATCACCCTTTCAAAATATTTATTTAAAAATTAGCTCTTTTATTTTCATCAATAGGTTTGTTTCATCAACCTGATACTCTTCGGAATTTTTCATATTTTTAATATTAAATTTTCCAGTATCAATCTCATTCTCACCAATAATTAATACCAAAGAACAACCAAGTTTATTAGCATATTTCATCTGAGCTTTTATACTTCTTCCTAATTCTTCAATAGTTGTTGAAATATTATTTGATCTTAATAAATTAGCTACCTTAAGTGAATAAATCTTAGCTCTTTCACCCATTGAAATTACAAATACCTCAGGAACGGTTGGTTTTTCTGGAACAAGGTTTTTATTTTTCAAAAGGCTAATGAGTCTTTCTATGCCTAAAGCAAAACCTATTCCTGGAACATCCATACCACCAATTTCATTTATTAAATTATCATATCTACCACCGCCACAAATAGCAAGTTCTCTACCTTCGACAACATCAATTACCTCAAAAACTGTTTTTGTGTAATAATCAAGTCCTCTTACAATCCAAGGGTCAATGCTAAATGGTATATTTATCTCACTTAAGTAATTACATAAGCTATCATGGTGAGTTTTGCATTCGTCACATAAATTATCAATTGGTTTTGGAGCATCTTTTGTTATAACTTTACAACTTTCTTCTTTACAATCTAAAATTCTTAAAGGATTCTTTTCTAATCTTGTTAAGCAAGTTTTACAAAGCTTATCTTTATAATTTGAAAAGTATGTTTTTAGGTTATTATGATAATCCTTTCTGCAATTTGGACAACCTATACTATTGATATTAATTTTTATATCAGAAAGCCCCAAATTTTTAAAAAAGTTATAAGCAAAAGAAATAACCTCAGCATCTGTTATCGGATTTTTTGAGCCAAAATTCTCAATGCCAAATTGATGGAACTCTCTGTATCTACCACCCTGTGGATTTTCGTATCTAAAAGCTGAGATGTTGTAACATAGTTTTTGAGGCATAGGTCTTGAATTAAAGCCATGTTCAATAAAAATTCTTGCAACAGAAGCAGTACCTTCTGGTCTTAAGGTTATACTTCTTCCTGCTTTATCATTAAAGGTGTACATCTCTTTTTGAACAATATCAGTTGTGTCTCCAACACCGCGTTCAAAAAGCTCAGTAGCTTCAAAGGTAGGGAATCTAACCTCCTGATAACCATATAATTTACATATATTATGGAACTTATTCTCTAAATACTGCCATATAAAACTTTCTTCAGGTAAAACATCTCGAGTTCCCTTTGGTGCTTGTATCATAATAAAATCTCTCCCTAAAACTCTTTATCCTAAACATTATATATTATTTAGACAAACTCTTTCAAGTATTGCTTATGTGGCATTTAGATAGTTCCTTTTTATTAGATATTACCATATAATTACAATGCAACTTACATAGCCTTTCTTAAATGATACTCCTTACTATTGATTACTATCTTACAAATTACTAAAGAAAAATATTAAATAAGTCTCCAACAAATGAGATAAACCTCAAAAATAAAGTTAAAAAAATAAATTATAATGATAAAATATATATGAAAGATAAACATAACGTTGATAATATAATCTAATACTTTTGTTATGTGCATGATTACATAACAATGGATTGAATTATTTTTATAATGCTTAGTGAAAAATGTTTCTTATTATTTAGACATACCAATTAGTTGTTGGGGAACAGAAATACTTGGAATAATATAACAAAACGTGACAAAAAGAACCGTCCCCGTTGGCATCATTGGCATAAAATTATAACCGATAGGAGATGACAGAATGGACGAAAGCATAAAAAGGCAGAGGATATTAAAGGCTTTTTTAAGTATTTTATCAGTTTTGGTTGCTGCAATGCTTGTATCATACATAATTCAGCAATATGTCTTAATATTAGTGGTTGTTCCAACACCATCTATGAAAAATACTATTAATATTAATGACCGACTTCTTGGGCTAAAAACATCAGGGCTTTTCAAGTATACAAGAATAAAAAGAGGGGATATTGTTGCTTTTAAAATGCCAGATAATAAGGAAGAGATTTATATAAAAAGAGTAATAGGACTTCCTGGTGATACAATTTACATAAGAAATTCAATTCTATTTGTGAACAATAAACCTTACAAAGAAGATTATATATTAGAAAAGATGGAAGGGAACTATGGACCTTACAAAGTTCCTGAGAACCATTATTTTATGTTAGGAGACAATAGAAATGATTCATTTGATAGTAGAGAATGGGTAAATCCATATGTTGAGAAAAAAGATATTGTGGGTAAAGTTATATTTCGTGTTTATCCTCTAAAAAAAATTGGATTTATAAATTAAGTAAAATTATTATTGACTTAGAGTACACTCTAAGGTATATCATTAAATAAAAATTTACATATAGTCTTTTCTTTCAAATAAGTAATTCATTTATTCTTCTCATTGAGAGGAGGGATATGTTGCAATACTCCATAAAAGAGGTTTCTGAAAAAACTAATCTCTCAGCATATACAATAAGGTATTACGAACAAGAAGGACTACTTCCTAATCTTGAACGCGACGCACATGGAAACAGGATATTTAAAGAAAGCGATGTTGAGTGGCTATTGTTTATTCGCTGCTTAAGAGATACAGGAATGTCAATTACAAATATGAAAAGGTATGTTGAGCTTAATAACTTAGGTGATGCTACCATAGAGGATAGACGAGAAATTCTTCTTAATCATAAAAAATATATTGAAGCAAAAATTGAAGAATTGAATAATTACTTACAAAAGATTAATCATAAAATTGAGTGGTACAATAATACAGTGGCTAAAAATAGAAAAATTGAAACAACAAAACAAAAATAATGGAAGGTGAAAATGATATGCTTTATAGAAAATTTGGTAAGACAAATGAAATGGTTTCAATATTAGGCTTTGGATGCATGAGATTACCTATTTTGGATAATGACCCAACTAAAATTGATTATGATAAAGCAACAGAAATGGTAAGATATGCAATAGACAATGGTGTAAATTATATTGATACTGCTTATCCATATCATGGTTCTGGTGGCGACAAAGGTGGAGCAAGTGAACCATTTGTTGCTAAGGTATTAAAAGATGGCTACAGAGAAAAGGTAAAACTTGCAACAAAACTTCCAAGTTGGCTTATAAAAACTCATGAAGACATGGATAGACTTTTAAACGAACAATTAAAAAGACTTGAAACAGATTATATTGATTTTTATTTAGTTCATGCAATAAACAAGGATTTTTGGGCTAATCTAACTAAACTTGGTATCGACCACTTTTTAAATAAAGCACTACAAAGTGGCAAAATCAAATATGCAGGTTTTTCATTCCATGATGATGTCAATTTATTTAAAGAAGTAGTTGACTACTATGACTGGTCATTCTGCCAAATACAGTACAACTATCTTGATGAAGAATATCAAGCTGGTAAAGAGGGTTTACAGTATGCAGCTAAAAAAGGTCTTGGTATAGTTATAATGGAACCTTTAAGAGGGGGATTGCTTGCCAAAAGCCTTCCACAGCCAGTTTTAGAAGAATTTAAAAATGCAAAAGTCAAAAGAACCCCTGCAGAATGGGCATTAAGATGGATATGGAATCATGAAGATGTTTCTGTTGTTTTAAGCGGTATGAATACCTTGAGCGATGTAATAGAAAATATAAAAACAGCAAGTGATGCAAATCCAAACTCAATGACATCAGAAGAATTGCTTGTTATAGAAAAAGCAAAAGAAACATTTAAGAAGATAAAGGTTAATTGCACTGGTTGTGAATATTGTATGCCATGTCCATCTGGCGTAAATATACCTAAGAACTTCTTATATTATAATAAATACTATCTAACTGAAAATGAAGCAGAAAGAAATGAAATAAAATATAATTACAATAAAGAAATTGCCTCAAACGAAAGAGCATCTTCATGTGTTGAATGTGGCAAATGTGAAACACATTGCCCACAAAAGATAGCTATTAGACAAGAATTGAAGAATGTTAAAGCAATCTTTGAATAAAAAAAGCCAATGGAAGCCAATGGGGACGGTTCTGGTTGGCTCACTGTCTGCCACTATCTGCCAGTGTGAGCCAGGAAGAACCGTCCCCGTTGGCTTATTTCTCAAGTATTTCAATAACCTGCCCAATATACATCCTGTGATAATCCTTATTGGGATAAAACATTCTATCAATTGATGAATCAATAAGTTGATTAGGATTTATGTCCTGAAAATATAATTTTTTAGAAACAACAACTAATTTTGATTCTTCAAAATATATAGCACCACTTTCATGTACAGTAGGATGGAGATTATTTTCTTTTATTTTGTCAACATCTCTTCCTGATACACTGCCACATTTTTCAAGAACCTTTTTGTATTCTTCATCAAAAAAGTTAAAAGAATAATAATCATTATTCTCAATTAGTTCATAGGTGTATCTTTGAGGTCTAATAAAACAAAAAGTAACATTTTTATTCCAAATAAATCCAAAACCACCCCAGCTTGCAGTCATAGCATTAAATTTATCTTTATTTCCTGTTGAAATAAGCATCCAATTAGAACTAATTAAATTAAAAGGATTTATTTGTAATAATTTAGAATCAATTCTTTTAAACATATACTACACCTCCCAATAATTTTAGGTTATTAAGATTTTAACATAATAAAATTGTAGATTTCAAACTTTATAAAATGATAAAATAGAGTATAATATGAAGGAAAAATAAGATTTTATTTTAAATAATTTAACGAGGTGTAATCTAATGAGCAAAATAAAAATAATTACTGACAGCACAGCAGATATCCCAAAGCAACTTAGAGAAAAATTGAACATTGACATAATACCACTTTATGTAACAATAGGTGAAAAGACTTACAAAGATACTTTGGAAATAGATTTTAAAAAATTATATGAACTTGTTGATTACTACAATGAATTACCAAAATCATCTGCACCTAGTGTCTATGACTTTACTGAAACTTTCAAAAGGTATATAAATGAAGGATATGAAATAATATTTTTTAGTATTTCTTCTGAGCTTTCAGCTACTTATCAAAATGCTTGTATTGCAGCCAAAGAGGTATCACCTGAAAAGATCAGTATAGTTGATTCAAGAAATTTAAGCCTTGGAATAGGTATACTTGCTATTGAAGCAGCTGAGATGGCATTAGAGGGATTTTCAAGAGAAAGTATTATTGAAAGAATTAATTTACTTATTCCAAAAGTTAGAGGTAGTTTTGTCATTGAGACTTTAAGATATTTACATATGGGTGGAAGATGTTCATCAGTGCAGATGCTTGCGGGAAGTCTTTTGAAAATACAGCCACAGATTGTTGTGGAAAATGGATTTATGCATGTTGGGACAAAATATAGGGGGAATAAGGAAAAGGTTTTAACACAATATTTTAGTGATTTTATTGAAAATAGAAGTTTTTATAAAGGTAGATTAATTTTAGGCCATTCAGAATGTATAAATGGTCTGCAATTGTTAAAAGATAAGTCAGAAAAAATTTCAAATGTTAAAGAAATAATATTTTTTGATGCAGGTGCAGTAATCTCAACTCACTGCGGCCCCGGAACAGTTGGTGTATTTTATATTGAGGATTAAACTTAAAGAGGCCAACCAATATTTGGAAAGCCTCTTTTTTATATTGTTCACCCTATATTATCCCAAAATAGTTTTATTTTACAACTTATTTCCTCATATGTTTTTACAAAATGTATATTTTCAAAATTTGATAATAATAAATTCTTATATTTAGTATTTTTATACCTTTGGTCAATAAGCAAAATAAAACCTCTGTCAGTTTCTGTTCTAATAAGTCTTCCAATTGATTGAATAACCTTTATTATTCCAGGATAAGTATAAGCATAATCAAAGCCATCAACACCTTTTTTATTAAAATGTTCTTTAATTAGATTTCTTTCAATATTTATCTGTGGAATACCAACACCTACAATAATTATGCCAATTAACTTATCACCATCAAAATCTATGCCTTCAGAAAAAGCACCACCTAAAACACTCAATCCTACAGTTGTATTAAAACTATCTTCTTCAAATTTTGATAAGAATTGTATTTTCTCATGGTCGGTCATATTTTGTGTTTGAAAAATAACATCAGTATCATTATCAATATACTTTAACAACCTATCTTTGACCAAATTCATATATTCATATGAGGGAAAGAAAACCATATAATTCCCCTTTTTTATACTTATAGCAATTATGATACTTTTACATATTTCATCTATTGTATTCATTCTATCTTTATATTTTGTGGATATATTACCTAAAACTAACAACAACCTATTATTCTCATCAAATGGTGACTTTATTTTTATATATTCTGCATTTCCTTCTGATGAAAAATATTTTTTGAAAAATTCAGAAGGAATTAGTGTTGCAGAAAATAGTATACTTGAATGTACTTTGTTAAGCATATTTGAAACTAATTCTGATGAATCTAAACAGCATATTTTTATACTAAAGCTTTTTTCAACCTCTTCACATAATATAACAAAATTGTCATTAAAAAACTCAGAGATTTTAATAAATCTAAAAGTATCAAAAAATAATTGTAATAATGTTTCTAATTTTTCATAATCCTTATTCAGCTCTTGATTTTGCTCATTTAAAATACTTAGAATAGTATTTACAAATGAATACAATGCATTTAGTAAATCATAAGGTTTTTCTTTGGTTACATAAAAGCCTTCACCATTACATAATTTTTTATATTTAATAAATATTCTATTAATTTTATCTAACTGTTTTTTAATTAATTCAATATGTTTAAACTGATTTTTTACATTTAGAATATCTTCCTTTTTTAAGGTAAATGAGTACATATCCCTTGATCTTTCTGGTAAATTATGAGCTTCATCAACTAATAAAACATAATTAGATGGATTATTATCGAAAAATCTTCTTAGGTATACCATAGGGTCAAAAACATAATTATAGTCACAAACAATAATATCTGAAAAAAGACTAAGATCAAGTGAAAATTCAAAAGGACAAACTGTATACTTTTTTGCATATATTTCTATTGTTTCTCTATCAAAAAGATTTGTAGAGTTTATTAAATCGAAAATTGCATTATTTACTCTATCAAAATGTCCTAAAGCATATTCACAATAGTCTTTATTACACCTTTTTATTTCTTTTGGACAAATTTTTTCTTTTGAGGTTAATATTAATGTATTTATGTGTAATCCCGAATTTAAAAAAAGTTTCATTGTTTCTTTTGCTTGAAGTTTTGTTGTCTCTTTAGGGGTTAGATAAAATACTTTTTGGATAGAATTATTAGCAAAAGATTTTATGGCAGGATATAATGCCGCAATGGTTTTGCCAATACCTGTAGGTGCCTGTGCAATAAGTTTACCATTATTTTTTATTGTTGTATAAACTGCTGTTGCAAACTGTCTTTGTCCTTTTCTAACTTTTTTATATGGGAATTTTACATTAGATATAGTTGAAAGTTTTTGATATTGATGTTTTGTAATATATTTAACTATATCTAAATATCTATTTATTAAATCATATAAGAATTGTTCAAGTTCTTCTATTGAATATTCACTTTCAAAGCATTTCTTTTCAAGTGATTCAATATTAACATATGTCATTATTATACATATTTGCCTCAAGTTGTTTATTTTACTAAACATATATGCATAACACTTTGCTTGAGCTAAATGAATTTCATTTAATTCAATACTATCTAAATTGGATACTGTTGATTTTATTTCTTCAATGAAGTATATATTATCTTTAAAAAATATTCCGTCTGCTCGTCCTGCTATAGTAATATCGTAATCATCAATACCAATTGTATACTCAAGGTTTACTTCTTTTTCATAATCCAAGTCGGTATAAGAAGACTGTATCAATTTATGAATATTTATTCCATCAACATTTCTTTTATTCGAGATATATGTATTATCAATGCTTCCACTTCTTAAAACCCATTCTACAAGATCTCTTACAGATAGATTAATAGCATTATTTAGCATAAATAATTGCCTTTCTAGATATATTTAGTAAAATAAATATTATCAGATTAATTTATTTTTTTAAAGATAAAAATAGGGTATTGATATATTAATTAAAATTTATTGGAGTTGATTTTCTTGTGTGGAAGATATTATATTGCTACCGAAGAAGAAAATATTGAGATCAAAATGATTATGGAAGAAATAAGAAGTAAATTGAAAGATTCAGATAAAATTAATTTAATGAAAACTGGGGAGATTTTTCCTACTGACTTTGTACCTGTAATAATTAATAAAGACATGAAAAAACAACCTGACATTCTTAAATGGGGCATAAAACTTGATACGTTGAAAAGCAATGTCATCATAAATGCCCGATTAGAAACAATTCAAGAAAAACCATTATTTAAAAGAATGATAAATAATAGATGCCTTATTGTTGCAAATGCCTTTTTTGAATGGAAAAAGGAAGCAAATAAAAAAGTAAAAAATATAATTTTGTTAGAAAATAAAAAGACTTTTTATATGGCGGGACTTTATGGAACATTTAAAGATAAAGATGATTTGATAAATTGTTTTGTAATAATAACAACAGATGCAAATTCACAGATGAAGGAAATTCATGATAGAATGCCTGTTATTTTAAAAGATGATCTTATTGATTATTGGCTATTTGATAATAATAGTACTATTTTTTCAGAAATATCAAAACCTTTTGAAAATCCATTGATTATAAAACCAATATCAAAATGAAAAGAGGTAGGGAAATCCTACCTCAATTTGCTTTTAGCGTATTCCTCTTTTTACATCTTGGACATATTGATGAGTAATTGTAGTATTTTATCTCACCACCGTCTTTTTCAATCTTCTTTTCTAAAGATTCAAGGCTTGTCACATCCCCTGAATTGTAACCACATTCTTTACAGTATGCAAACATTAAAAACACCTTAAAACTTATTTTTTTATATTTTACCCTAAAAGACCAATGTTATGCAGGATTCTATTGATATTTATTACTGTGCAAATAGATATAAAAAATATAATTATTTTTTAAAAAACATATTGCAAATTTACCATAGCAATGTTAAAATAATTCTAAAGAAGAAATCGATTACGTTATATTTTTTAATTAATATATAAAACGATTACGCTATAAGTGGGAGATTGTAATGAGATATACAATAAAAGATATTGCAAAACTGACTGGTTATTCTACTGCTACAATTTCACGTGCCATTAGCGGTAAAAGCGGGGTTTCGGATGAAAAACGCAAAGAGATTCTTAACATTATTGAAGAATTAGGATATTTTCCTGACCAAACAGCAAGAAAACTAAGAAAAAGAGAAACCAAAACAATTCTTGTAATAATCCCTGATATAGAAAATATATATTTCAATAAGTTTATAAAAGGTCTTGAACAAACAGCACGTAAAGCAAATTATAATATAATTCTTGGTGATACTGAAAAATCGAGAGCTATTGAACAGAATTATTTTAATATGTTAAAAGGAAATGTTGCTGATGGTGCAATTGTCCTCGGACCTTCTTGTGATGTAAGTGTTTTACTTGAAATTAATAGATTATTTAATGTCATATTTGTTTCTGACCATTATTCGGATGAACTTACAACTGTATGCATTGATGATTTTAAATCAGCATATGAAGCAACTACGTATCTGTATAAATGTGGATATAGGAAAATAGCTAAAATAACAGGTACTCTTGATTTAGGAGTAAATAGTGTTGATAGATTAAAAGGTTATAAAATGGCATTGGAAAGCTATGGATTGGAGATTAAAAATGAATATATTAAGAAAGGTGATTTTAAATATGAATCAGGGTATAAGTTAACTAAAGAGTTATTAGATCTTCCAGATCGTCCTGATGCCATATTTTGCTCAAATGATGAAATGGCAATGGGTTCATTAGATGCAATAAAAGAAAAAGGCCTTTCAATACCAGATGAAATAGGCGTCATTGGTTTTGATGATGTTGAATATTCCACAATATATTCTCCAAAAATTTCATCTATTTATCAACCAAGATGGGAATTAGGTGTCTTAGCATTTGAACTTCTTTTGAAAAAAATAAATAATCAAGAAGTAAATAAAGGAAAATACATCTTAGATACTAAATTAGTGCCAAGAGAAACTACAAGAAAGCCAATTTAAACAAAAATAATATTAAATTTTAATAAATATAGTGACAAAATAAACAATATGTAGTATAATATAAACAATAGTAATCGATTGCGTTTTGTTATAAATATACATACGAAAACTGTTATAAACAAAAAAAGAAGACCCAATCAAAATGATTGAGCCTGTTACTTTGGGTATTGCCCAAAGCTAACATATATTATCCCCTTTTATAATATTATATACAAATTTTTAAATTTACAAAAGGAGTGTGTATTTATGAAAAGGTTAGTTTCATTGTTGGTTGTGTTTGCTTTAGTGTTAGGTCTCTTTTCTGTTGTAACTGCTTCTACTTCATCCACTAAAAAGCAAGTTACAATTACTTATGTAAGAGGAAAAGATGAAACACATGCAACAGAAAAAATTATCAAAGAATTCATGAAGAAAAACCCAGACATCAAGGTTATCTTCAAAGAAAATCCTTCAGACACAGGTCAAAACCATGACCAATTAGTTACAGTTTTTAGTGCTGGCGGTTCAGATATTGACGTATTTGATATGGACGTTATCTGGCCAGCAGAATTTGCTCAAGCTGGATACACATTGACACTTGACAGATTCATCAAAAGAGACAAAATTAATTTAACTGATTACATTAAAGGTACTATTGATGCTGCAAGATTCAAAGGTCAAATGTGGGCATTTCCAAAGTTTATTGACGCTGGTGTTTTATATTACAGAAAAGATATAGTTCCTGAAAATGAAGTTCCAAAGACATGGGACCAACTAATAAAAGTTGCAAAGAAATATCAAGGCAAAAATGGAACAAAATATGGTTATTTAATGCAAGCAAAACAATATGAAGGTTTAGTTTGTGATGCTATTGAGTTTATAGCTTCACATGGTGGTAGTGTTGTTGATGGTAGTGGTAACATTATAGTTAATAACAAAGGAACAATTGATGGATTAAAGAAATTAAGAGAAGTTGTAACAGCAGGTATTACACCAAAGAATATTAACACCTTTACAGAAGTTGAAACACATACAGCATTTATAAATGGTGAAGCTGTATTTACAAGAAACTGGCCATATATGTGGGCTATGGTAAATAGTGATCAGTCAAAGGTAAAAGGCAAAGTTGGTATTGCTCCATTACCAGCAGGAACAAAAGGTTCAGCTGCAACTCTTGGTGGCTGGATGGTTGGTATCAACAAATATTCAAAGAATCCAGAGGCTGCATGGAGACTTACAAAATACTTAGTTACAAAAGAAGGACAAAAATTAATGGCTATATACAATGGTAATGTTCCTGTTTACAAACCATTATTTAATGACAAAGATGTTATAAAAGCATTACCATTAGTTGGTGACAAGAAGTTTGTCAGTGCTATATTAGCAGCTGTTCCAAGACCAGTATCACCAGTTTATCCAAAACTTTCAGATGTAATGCAAATTGAAATTTCAAGCGTTGTTAATGGTACAAAGACTGTTGATAAAGCAGTTAAAGATATGGATACAAAGATGAAGGAAATTGTTAAGAATACAAAATAGTTTATGGCATCAATGGCAGGTCGATTTAGGGCCTGCCATAAAGTTTAAAAAGGGGGAGGATTGAATGGATAGAAAAGAAAAGCTATTTGGGTATCTATTTTTACTACCTGCTGTTTTGGTATTTTTGCTTGTAGCTGTTGTTCCGCTTTTTCAAACATTTTTGTACAGCTTCTTTGACATACAGTTAAATAACCCAATTAAAAATGAAGTAAATTTTAAATATAAAATCAATGTAGAAAATTATGCAAATACCAGATTTACTATTGATAGTATGGTAGAAAGTATTGAAGGAGGTAATATTTCTTCTCAAGAAAAACAGAAAATAAATGAGATAAAAAAAGAGATGTCAAAGATTGATAATATCTTATTTAGTGATAAAGCAAAAAAAGATATTCTAAACAAAGTAAATGATAGACTTAATAACTTTAAGCCAGTAGAAGACAGCTTAAAATATATGGAAATTGCAACCTCTGATATAAACCAATATAATAAAGAATTAAATACAATTAATAAAATAGCAGCTACTTTAAACAAATCACAAGAAAATGAGGATCTCAAACAAGCCTTTATTGGACTTGAACAGGTTGTAATAAAGCCAAACTTTGTAGGATTTAGAAACTATGCCTTTTATATAAAGGATACAAGACTTTGGCAGGCAACTAAAAATACTGCACTATTCACTATTGTTACAGTATTTTTTGAATTGATATTTGGACTTTTGTTAGCTCTTGCAATGAACAGGGAATTTAGATTTAAAAATGCTTTCAAAAGTATAGTTCTTTTGCCTTGGGCTATTCCAACTGTTATTTCGGGTCTTATGTGGAAGTTTTTATATGATGGACAGATAGGTATTTTAGCAAAAATTTTTGCTAAAATTGGTATCATAGGTTCTCAAGCTGACTTATTATCAAGTACAGGTAATGCACTATTTGCTGTAATGACAGCAGATATATGGAAGACAACACCATATATTGCTATTCTTCTTGTTGCAGGGCTTCAAACAATTCCAACATCATTGTATGAGGCAGCAAAGGTTGATGGTGCTAATGCAATAAGACAATTTTTCACAATTACATTACCTCTTTTAAAACCCACAATACTTGTAGCATTATTATTTAGAACGTTAGATGCATTTAGGGTATTTGATTTGATATATGTTTTAACTGGTGGAGGGCCAGCAAATTCAACAGAATCTGTTTCCATATATGCTTACAAAACACTTTTTGCACAACTTGACTTTGGTATGGGTTCAACATTAGCAGTATTTATATTTATAATGGTAACAATTATAAGCTTTGTATATATAAAGGTTCTTGGTGCAGAAGTATTTTCCTCTGGCAAAGGAAGGTGAGATAGATGCAAAAAAGTCAGATTAATAAAAAAGAAAGAATAACAAAAATAATTGTTTCAGCATTTATTATAGGTGCTTTAATAATAATATTATTTCCTTATTATTGGTTATTGTTAACATCAATAAGGCCGAAACAAGAAATTTATAATATTTCATCACTTATAACCTTACATCCACAGTTTGGAAACTATTTATTCGTGTTTAAAGAAAGACCTTTTGCAAGATATATCTTAAACAGTTTTATTATTGCTTCAGAAACAACAATAATATCATTAGTAATTGCTTCATTGGCAGCTTATGCAATAGCAAAAACACAAATAAGTCAGAGGGTAAAACAGTTGGTATTAAGTTTATCATTAGCTGTTTCAATGTTTCCACAAATTACAATAGTATCACCTATTTATGTTATAGTAAAGGATTTAGGTCTTAGAAATAGCTGGTTTGGACTTTTGATACCTTATACTACATTTTCGTTACCACTTGCTATTTGGTATCTTACAACATTTTATCAAGGTGTATCACATGAGATAGATGAGGCAGCTAAAATAGATGGTTGCAACACATTCCAAATATTTTATAAGATTATTACACCGCTAGTAATGCCAGGGATATTTACATCAGCAATATTAATATTTATATCTGTATGGAACGAATTCCTATTTGCATTAACAATTAATACTGATGATATTTGGAGAACAGTAGCTGTTGGTATTGTTATGTTCCAAGGAAGATTTACAATACCATGGGATGAAATCTCAGCAGCTGCAACAATTGTTATGATACCACTTATTGTTATGGTATTCTTATTCCAGCAAAAGATTATCTCTGGATTGACTGCAGGTGCTGTAAAAGAATAAAATTAAATAATAATTAATATATATAGAAAAGAAGTTCTTAATTTAAAGGACTTCTTTTTTGTTTTATTTAGGAACTTAAATGATATAATTATTTAAAAGCTTTTTTTGGAGTGGTATGTATGCAAGCTTTGCACGAACTTAATATCTTAGAAAAAGATTTCCCATTTAGGCTATTCTTTACTGAAAGCATAGAGTTTCCTCCACATTGGCATGAAGCAATTGAGGTAGTGTATGTCATTGAAGGGAATATTGACGTGGGTGTCAACAATGAATTATTTAAACTAGATTCAAAAGATATCTTAATAATAGGAATGGGTGATGTCCATTATTATAAGTCAAATAAATATTGGAATAAGATAGTTGTAATTCAGTTCGATCTTGATTTTTATAATACAATATCAAATTATATATCAGATAGAAAGTATTCAAAACTTTTATTAAGTAAAACAAGGAAATTTGATTATAAAGAACATTACAATGTTCATAAGGAATTGGAAAATCAAATAATTTCACTAATAGAGGAATACAATAAAAAACTTGATGGTTATAAAATGGCAATAAAAGCAAGACTTTTAGATATATTGGTTTTGTTGTTAAGGAATATTGATAATTATATATGTTCGGTTGAAAAAATTAAAAAGCACTTTGCTAAACTGGAAAGGTTAGAGAAGATATTTGATTATATTGAAAATAATTATCATAAAGACATATCATTAGATGAAATAGCTCAAGTGGCAAATTATAGCACATTTCATTTTACTAGGTTTTTTAAACAGGTTACAGGTATGACCTTCTCGCAATATTTGAGTATTTATAGAATCAAGAGGGCAGAATGGTTACTTATCAACAAAAATCTATCAATAGCTGAAATAGCAATGAATACAGGCTTTAATAGTATTAAAACATTTAATAGGGTATTCAAAAATATAAAAGGATGTTCACCTACTGAATATAAAAAGCAATATTTGAGAAATGATTAGCAACATAGGAAATGATTAATTAATAATTTATATGTAAAATTAAAATGAGAATGATAAGTTTTTTTGAGAAATGAGGGTGATTTTATTGAAAAGAAAGGCATTAATTGTTTATGGAGGTTGGGATGGCCATGAACCTGATAAGGTGGCACGCATATTCGAAAAAACTTTATTACAAGAGAATTTTGAAGTAGAAGTATATGACACTTTAGATGCTTTCTTGGATTTTGAAAAATTAAAACAGCTTCATTTGATAGTGCCAATATGGACTATGGGGAAAATTACAAAAGAACAGGTTACAAATTGTTTAGAGGCTGTGGCATCTGGTGTTGGAATTGCTGGCTGTCATGGTGGTATGTGTGATGCATTTCGTGAATGTGTTGAATGGCAATTTATGACAGGAGGACAGTGGGTATCACATCCTGGCGGTGATGGAGTGGAATATATAGTTAATATAAAAAGTGGATCAAGCCCTATTGTGGAAGGGATAAAAGATTTTAAGGTAAAGAGTGAACAGTATTATGTACATATTGATCCTGCAATTGAGGTTCTTGCAACTACAAGGTTTCCAGTAATAAATTGGTATCATGCTGCAAATGGTGAGGTTGATGTGCCAGTTGTTTGGACAAAAAGATGGGGGCTTGGAAGGGTATTTTATAATTCATTAGGACACCATGCTGATATATTTGATATTTATGAACCTTTAGAGTTGATGCGAAGAGGCTTTTTATGGGCAGCAGAAGGAAAGGATTTTGCGATAAATAAAGGTTTAGATAAAAGTATATATGAAGATAAGGAACATAAGATGTTTTAATCAAAATATCTGGAGGTGAATGAATATGGAAAAAGTAAAAGTAGGTATTATAGGTTGTGGGAATATAAGTGGAATATATCTTAAAAACTGTACAAAGCTATTTAATATTCTAGAAGTAAAAGCAGTTTCTGATATTATAAAAGAAAGAGCCATCGAAAAAGCAAAAGAATATAATATACCTAATGTATATACTGTCGAAGAACTATTAAATGATGATGAGATTAAGATTGTTATTAATCTAACAATACCAAATGCACATTATGAGGTATGTAAAAAAGCTTTGGAGGCAGGTAAACACGTTTATGTTGAAAAACCATTATCAATTACAAGAGAACAAGGGCAGGAGCTTTTAAACTTATCAAAAGAAAAAGGATTACGTATTGGTTGTGCACCTGATACATTTTTGGGTGGCGGGATTCAGACTTGTAGAAAGATAATTGATGATGGATGGATTGGTGATATTGTAGCTGCAACAGCCTTTATGGTATGTCATGGACATGAAAGTTGGCATCCAGATCCAGAGTTTTATTATAAAATTGGTGGTGGACCGATGTTTGATATGGGGCCTTACTATCTTACTGCATTAATAAATCTTATTGGCCCAATAAGAAGAGTTACAGGTTCTGCGAGAATATCCTTTGCTGAGAGATTGATTACAAGTCAAAAGAAATATGGGACTAAAATTGAAGTAGAGGTTCCAACACACATAGCTGGAGTTATGGATTTTGAAAATGGTGCTATTGGAACCATAATTACAAGCTTTGATGTATGGAGCTCTACATTACCATGTATAGAGATATATGGCAGTGAAGGTACTTTGAGAGTGCCTGATCCTAACACATTTGGTGGCCCAATTTATTTACGTTTAAAGAATTCTAGTGAATGGAAAGAAATACCCCTTGTATATGGCTACTCTGAAAATAGCAGAGGATTTGGAGTTACTGATATGGCTTATGCAATATTAGAAGGAAGAGAACATAGAGCAAATGGGGATTTAGCATACCATGTTCTTGATGTTATGCATGGTTTTATTGACTCTTCAAATACATCACGACATTATCTTGTTGAAAGTTTTTGTAATAAGCCTGAAGCATTACCACTTAACCGATCTAATTATTAAAACCAATGTAAAAGTTATTTTTATACTATAATATTAAGTGGGTGATAATATGAAATACAAAGATAAATCTTTACCTTATGAAGTAAGAGTAAAAGATTTGTTATCAGTAATGACAATTGATGAAAAAGTAGCTCAGTTATCTGGTACAAATCTTAGTGATATATTTACAGATATATCTAATTTTACAGTATCAAAAGAAAAAATGAAAGAAACTATTCCATATGGCTGTGGATATATAGGAAGAATTGGTGGAGCAACTGATTTAAAACCAGAGGAGATAGCAAATATTACTAATAAAATACAGGAATATTTTATTAATGAGACAAGATTAGGTATTCCAGTTATTTTTCTTACAGAAGCAACCACTGGAGTTCTTAGTCGGAATCATACTCTTTTTCCACAAAATATTGGTCTTGGAGCAATGTTTAATGATAATTTGATTTATAAAATGGGCGATGCTATTAGGAAAGAAATGATTTCAACGGGTGAAAGATTGGCATTAGCTCCAGTGGTTGATGTAGTAAGAGACCATAGATATGGTAGATATGAAGAGTCTTTTGGAGAAGATGTATATTTAACATCAAGATATGCCATTGAATTTGTACGAGGTTTACAATCTGATGACCTTACAAATGGAGTTGCTGCAACTTTAAAACATTACGCTGCACAGGGAATAAGTGATGGTGGTAGGAATTGTGCACCTATTCATATAATAGAAAATGAGATGTTAAATCAATATATTTTGCCTTTTGAGGCAGCAATTCAAGATGCTGATGCACAATGTGTTATGGCTGCATATCATGAATATGATGGTATGCCTTGTCACGCAAATAGTCGATTGTTAAAGGGTATACTTAGAGAACTATTGAAATTTAACGGCATACTTATGTCAGATGGTGGAGGTATTCAACTTATAAAGCACTATCATGAATATTGCAAAGAGGAAGAAGATACTGCCATATTAGCTATGAATGCCGGTATAGACATGGAACTTGATTTTATTTTTAAAAAATATCTAAAACAATTAATACTATCAAATAAAATTTCTACTAATTTGTTAGATAAAGCTGTTGAAAGAATTTTATTATTAAAATTCAAGTTAGGATTATTTGATAATCCATATGTTGATGTAAAGAAAACAAAAAGTTATGTATTTTCTGATAAAAATAAAGCAATCACTAAGGAGATGGCTCAGCAATCGATTGTTTTATTAAAAAATAGTAATAATATTTTACCTTTATCTAAAAATATAAAAAATATTGCTGTAATTGGACCTTTAGCAAACAAAAAAGAATTTGCATATGGTGACTATTCATATCCAACTCATTTTGAAGAGATGTTTTATACTTCTGAAGGGCTAAGTGAAGAAGAAGTGCTTGCAAGAAGCCTTTTCTTTAAGCGGGCTGGAACTAAATATGAAGACTTATTTCATAATACACAAACAATATATCAAGCAATAAAGGAAAAAGTACATCCCGATACTATAGTATCATTTGCAGAAGGATTAAAAGATACATTTAATTATAATAATGATGCTGATTTTTGTAAATTTGATGAAGCTATTGAAGCTGCAAAAAAAGCTGACGTAATTATTGCTGTATGTGGTGATACAAGCGGAATGGGATATGAAAATGACAGTGGAGAATCTGTTGATAGAGTTGAGATTACATTATCTAAGGAACAAAGAGAATTATTAAAAAGACTTTATGAGACACAAAAACCTATAATTTTGGTTTTGTGTAATGCAAGACCGCTTGAACTATCATTTGAAAGTCAATATATGGCAGCAATTATTGAGGCATTTAAACCAGGATATAAGGGTGCCGAAGCAATAGCAGATGTTATTTTTGGAGATTATAATCCTGCTGGTAGATTACCTGTAACAATCCCTAAACATATTGGGCAGTTACCTATTTATTATTCTCAACATATAACAGGGAAAAAGCAATTTTGGAGAAATAAATATCTTGAAATGGATTTAGAGCCGTTATATCCATTTGGATATGGACTTAGTTACACAAAATTTTCATATGAAGATATTAGTTTTGAGTTATCAAATGATAGTATAAAAGTATATGCAACTATTCATAATACTGGTGATTATGATGGTGAAGAAGTAGTACAAATTTATGTAAGGAAAAAATATACATCAATTATTCAACCTGAAAAAGAGTTGAAAGCATTTAAAAGAGTATTTATAAAAAAATCTCAAAAAATAAAAATTGAATTTGATGTTTTTTTAGATTCATTAGCATACTATAATAAAAATAATGATTTAATAATAGAAAATTGTGTTTTAGATGTTATGATAGGTTCATCATCAAAAGATATAAAAGCTTCAAAATCTTTTGATTTAATATTTGAAAATGGATTAAAAAAGGTTGAAAAAAGACTGTTTAACAACTTTGCGAAAGTATATAACCTTTAAGAATATTTATAAAAAAATCTAAATGAAATTTATAAAAATACAAGGGTGTCCAATATAAGATTTACTTTTTAAGATAATAAAATCTAAATCTTTGTTTTGGTCACCCTCTGTTTTTTTATTAATAATTAAAAACAATATATACTAAATTTGGATATTCAAAAATTATTTAATATTATCTTTATATTTAATAAAAAGAATTGTTGAAGCTAAAAAAACTATAAACATATTAAATGTTAAAAAAGCCATCATATAATTCATACCATAATTATCAATAATCTTTCCTACTATTGCTGAGATTATACTACTACCAATACCTCCAGATGAGATAATAATACCATTTAGAAAGTTAGAATTTTTTGTAACAACAGTAGCATTAGACATATTTGATGGGAAAATACCTGAAAAAAATAAACCTAATAAAATAATAGATAAAATTGAAAAAAACATTGATTTTGATATCAACAATAAAAACAGTGAAATAAGTGAACCAGTTGATAAAATAAGCATTAATCTATACCCTGAAAATCCTACCTTTAGAGCATAAGTACAAATAATTCTACCAATTATTATACTGCCCCATAGAACAGATAAAAATAATGTTGCTTTAGAAATATTTAAAAACTTATATTTAAACACCATATATTGTGCAAGCCAACCATTGACATTCATTTCGGTAGAAACATACAAGAATATAATAACAATATATAGTAAAAACTCAAAGTTTATTGCTTTTTTATAAGAAATATTTTCTTCTTTTTTATTAGGCTTTGAAAATGGAGCAAATAATAAGAAAAAGACCAATAATGAACTAAAAATAAATACACCAATAAGTGAATATCTCCAATTTCCATTTGTTATTGATAAAATAAAGGCAAAAAATAATGGACCAAATAAAGCTCCAAAGGCTGAGAATATATGAATGAAATTTACAATGCTTGCAGAATTGTCAGGAAAGTTATTTGCCTCAGAAGTTGAAAGATTTGTAATAGCAGCCCAGCCTATACCTATAACAAAAAAGCATAGGTATAACATAAAAAGGCTTTTAGCAAAAAATAAAAAGATAAATGGTGCAGAAAAACAAATACTTCCAAATATTATCATGCTTTTTCTTCCAACCCTGTCTGATGCAAAGCCAACAAAAATATTACCTAAAATATTTCCAATTGATTGAACTGTTAAAATAATTCCTGCTAAACTATAAGTTAATTTAAAATCCTTTAAAATATAAGGCATTAAAGATCCTAAAAAGAATATAATAATTCCATTAATAAAAAGAGAATAACTAAGCGAAAAAATAAGGTAATTTTTGCTATTTTTCATCATCTTATGCTCCTAGCAATTGTAATAACAATTACTATTATAACAGATATAATAAAATTTAAAAATTAGCAAGTATAAATTTTTATAAATTTACAAATTTCATTTTTATGCACAAAAAATATTGTTAATTACTAACAAAATTTTTTAAGTATATAAAATTTTATTATTTATAATATAGAAAACTTGAAAAAAATAATTTATAATATAAACTATGTGTCAATGTCAACATTTTAACAATGTAAAAATTTGTCGAAAAATATATTATTTACTTATTACTGGTTTTAAGGGGTGAAGACATGAAAGTTAGGTTTACAGAAACTGTCCTTAGAGATGCTCAGCAAAGTCTCATAGCAACAAGACTTCCATTTGAAGACTTTGAGGGCATTTTAGAAACAATGGATAAGGCAGGCTATTATTCTCTTGAATGTTGGGGTGGTGCAACATTCGACTCCTGTATTAGATATCTAAGTGAAGACCCTTGGGAAAGATTACGAAAGATTAAAAGTAAGGTAAAAAATACAAAACTTCAGATGCTTTTACGAGGTCAAAACCTTCTTGGATATAAACATTATCCAGATGATGTTGTAAGGCTTTTTATTAAAAAATCCATAGAAAATGGTATGGATATTATTAGAATTTTTGATGCTTTAAATGACCTCAGAAATATTCAAGTAGCTGTTGATGAAACACTCAAAAATGGTGCAGATGCCCAAGGAACAATAGTTTACACATTAAGCCCAATTCATAATCTTGAAAGCTATGTTAAAGTGGGTAAAGAACTTGAGAATATGGGTGTGACATCAATATGTATAAAAGATATGGCAGGTATTATGGGGCCAAAAGAGGCATATGACCTTATAAAAGCTCTAAAAGAAAATATAAAAGTACCAATTATACTTCATACTCATTCAACTACAGGTTTAGGAATTCTTACTTATCTTAAAGCAGTAGAAGCTGGAATTGATGGAATTGATACAGCTATTTCATCTTTTTCTGGTGGAACAAGTCAGCCAGCTACCGAAACATTAAACTATGCTTTAAAACAATTAGGATATGATACTGGGCTTAATGAAAAGACCTTAAAAGAAATAAATGATTTCTTTAAGCCAGTTAAAGATAAGTTTGTTAAAAATGGTACACTTAATCCTTTTGTTCTTGGAACTGATACTGATGCACTTGTTTATCAGGTTCCAGGCGGTATGCTTTCTAACCTAATTGCTCAATTAAAACAACAAAATGCTCTAAATAAGCTTGATGAGGTTTTAGCAGAGGTTCCAAAAGTTAGAGAAGATTTAGGCTACCCTCCGCTTGTAACACCAATGAGCCAGATGGTTGGAACACAAGCTGTTGCAAATGTACTTTCAGGTGAAAGATATAAGGTTGTTTTAAAAGAGGTAAAATCATATATTCGTGGAGAATATGGAAAGCCACCAGGGGAGATTAATAAGGAACTTGTAAAAAAGGTTTTAGGTGATGAAAAACCAATAACAATAAGGTTTGCAGATACATTAGATCCCATATTTGATAAAACAAAAGGTGAGATTAAAGATTTTGCAAAAACAGATGAAGATGTTTTATCCTATATTTTATTCCCTCAAATTGCTGAAGAATTCTTAAAGAATGGTAAACAACCTAAAAAGCAAAATACTGAAAGAAAGATTGAATACTCAATTCAAGGTGTTTAAACTTATAAAAAGAAGGTGATTTTTCATATGTCTATGGGGGAAAGATTTATTCTTGGTATTAATACAACAATAATTGGAATGTTAGTAGTTTTCATAGTGTTGGTATTTTTAAGCTATATAATTGGTTTTCAATCGAAGATTCTACAAAAATTAGTAAAAACTCAGGATAAAAAAGAAACAAATGATATTGATTTAAAAGTGGATTTTAATGAAGAATATGAAACTATTGAAAAAACAGGCTTTACATCAGGTGAAGCAACTGTTGTTGATGCAGATGATGAAACTGTTGCAGCAATTTTAGCTAGTGTTTCATTTGATGCAGATATTCCATTAAATGAATTAAAAATAAAATCTATTAAACCAATAATTGATAAGAACTAAGGGGGAGTTAATTATGAAATATATTGTAACTATAAATGGTAAAAAATATGAGGTTGAGGTTGAAAAGGTTTCTGGAAATGGTTCTTCAAAATCAGTTGAAAATAAAGTTAATATTTCAAGCTCAGATTTCAATGGAAAGATAAACATTACTGCACCATTACCAGGTAAAATACTAAATGTAAATATTTCTGAGGGGCAAAAAGTTAAAAAAGGAGATGTCCTATTTATACTTGAAGCTATGAAAATGGAAAATGAAGTTATGGCACCTCAAGATGGAGTTGTAGCAAAGGTTTTAGTTTCTAAAGGAGCTCAGGTAAATAGTGGTGACTTACTTGCTAGCCTAAATTAAGGCAATTTTTATTTGGAGGGATTGACTAATGTCTTTCTGGCAGATGATAACAAAGGCTTTTGTTGATATTATAAATACTTCAGGATTTATGAAATTGTCTATTGGACAAGCTATAATGCTTGCTATTGCGTGTGTTTTGATGTACTTAGCAATAGGTAAAAAATTTGAACCATTACTACTTTTACCTATTGCGTTTGGTATGCTTCTTGCTAATCTACCTTTAGGTGGGCTATCTAGCCATGAAAAAGGTGGACTTGTTTACTATTTATATCAAGGTGTTAAACTTGGGATATATCCACCACTTATATTCTTAGGTGTTGGGGCTATGACTGACTTTGGGCCACTAATCGCAAGACCATCAAGCTTATTCTTAGGAGCTGCGGCTCAGTTTGGTATATATTTTGCATTTACAGTTGCTTTACTTTTGGGGTTTGGACCAAAAGAAGCAGCTTCAATAGGTATAATTGGGGGAGCTGATGGACCTACAGCAATTTTCTTAACAACTAAACTTGCACCTCATCTTTTAGGTGCAATAGCTATTGCAGCTTACTCATATATGGCATTAATACCATTAATTCAGCCACCTATTATGAAACTTTTAACCACCAAAGAGGAACGAATGGTTAAGATGGAGCAATTAAGAGAGGTTTCAAAGGTAGAAAAAATAGTATTCCCAATACTTGTTACAATACTTGTTTCTCTATTATTACCATCTGTTGCACCACTAATTGGTATGCTTATGCTTGGCAATCTTTTTAGAGAATGTGGTGTTGTTGAAAGGTTATCAGATACCGCTCAAAATGCTTTGATTAATATTATTACTATATTCTTAGGTTTATCGGTTGGTGCTACAGCAAGTGCAGAAAACTTCTTAAGGCCAGAAACAATAAAAATTACAATTCTTGGTTTATTAGCATTTATATTTAGTACTTTTGGTGGGGTAGTATTTGGTAAGATTATGTATAAGGTAACTGGAGGCAAAGTTAATCCGCTAATTGGTTCTGCAGGTGTTTCTGCTGTTCCTATGGCTGCAAGAGTAAGTCAGGTTGTTGGCCAAAAAGAAAACCCAGCAAACTTTTTATTAATGCATGCTATGGGACCAAATGTCGCAGGTGTAATAGGTTCTGCAGTTGCTGCAGGTGTTCTTTTGACACTGTTTAAATAAAATTACTTTCAAAATAAGAATATATATGGTATAATTTATTGAAAAGGCTGCTATGGAGTAAACAATATTTCTTAGCAGCCTTTTTAATTTCATTATAAAGGAGTAAGGGAATAATGACAAAATGGTTCAGCAGCCCGTTAATTTCTAGATTTACTGCTGAATTTTTAGATAGAAAAATAGAAAAGGATTTTGAAAAAAGAGAGATAGAACATATAAAAAAATATAGTTCTTTTAGTGTGCTTATCTATGGCTTAATATACTTTATCTTTATTATAACTGATTATATTCTTCGTGTTGATTTATTAGAATTCTTAATGTTAGCAATCAATAGATTTTTCATTCTAATAATCTCAATTATTTTATTTAACATAATTAAAAAGTTGAATGATTATACCTTATATACTAAACTAATCAATATTTATCTTATTATAGCATTTGTACTGTTTGATTTAGCATATTGTACATATAAAGAAAAAACATTTCTTATACAAACATTAGGTGCAATACTTGTAATAATGGCAGTTTTCACATTGCCAAATAAGTTTATAAACTCATTCTTACTTGCATCAACTTTTTCAGTATCCTATTTATTAGTATCTCGATTTTTTTCAAAACCTTTTGAATTATACAATTATATTGCAGCAACTGTTTATATTCTTATGTTTAACATAGTAGGAAGTATTATTTCATATAAATCAAACAGAGTATCTAGGCTCAACTTTTATTCAAATCTTCAGCTATTTAAAACTTCCATTACCGATCCTCTGACATCTATATACAATAGGCTTAGGCTTGATGATGAAATAAGGAAGCATTTAAAATTAGCAAAAGAAAAAAAAGAAAAACTTTCAATAATCCTTTTTGATATTGATAATTTTAAATACGTAAATGATAACTATGGTCACTTAACTGGCGATAGAGTATTAGTTTCGTTAACAAACGTTGTAAAAAGGTGTATTTCCCCTAACCATATTTTTGCAAGATGGGGAGGGGACGAATTTGCAATTCTATTAATAGATGTTGATAAAAATGAAGCTATTGAAATTGCAAAAAAAATAAGTCATGAAACTGAAAGAGTTCTAAAAATGATAAACAAAGATATCTCTTGCAGCTTTGGTGTTGCGGTTTACCATGAAGAAGATGATATAAATACTTTTATCAAAAGGGCAGACGATTTATTATATAAAGCAAAGCAAAAAGGGAAAAACATGGTATGCTGGTAACTTAAAATAATTTATGTAATAAATAATATAATGCTGGGATAAATATTGCAGGTAGGAGATTTCCTACCTTTATTTTTTTTATTTCTAAAAGATTTATACCAATAGCAAATATCAAAACAGAGCCTACAAGCGAGGTTTGTGATATAACCTCTGGTGTAAATACTGGTTTTAAAAAGCTTGCAAGTAATGTAATACTTCCTTGATAAATAAATACTGCAATAGAAGAAAAACCAACTCCAATTCCTAATGTTGATGTAAAAATAATTGCAGTAACACCATCAAGTATAGATTTTGCGAAAAGGGTTGAGGGATTACCCAAAAGTCCATCTTCAAGTGAACCAACAATTGCCATTGCACCAACGCAATATACTAAACTAGCTGTTACAAAGCCTTCAACAAAGGTATTGTTTTGTCCTTTGAACTTATTTTGTAGCTTTGAACCAAGATTATTAAGCCTTCTTTCTATATCAATAATTTCACCTAATAAACCACCTATTACAAGACTAAAAATCATAAGCATTATATTCTGCCTATCTAATGTTTTATTATCTAAGATTTTATAAATTCCCTGAAGTGTTCCTGAAATACCAATGAAAATTACAGATAAACCAATAGCTTGCATTATAGTACTTTTATATTTCTCAGGTAATGCATTTTTAAAAAAAAGCCCTAATATAGTTCCTAATATAACCGCAAAAGTATTTACTATTGTTCCTAAACCTATCATCTTTTATCCTCCGTTAAAAAACTTTAATATAAATTATAGCAGAAATATTTACTTTGGGGTAAAATAGAAGAAAAAAATTTATATAAGGAGTGACTATTATATGATTTATGAATATAAAACAAAAGGTATATGTGCTTCAAGAATTATTTTTGAGTTAGATAATAATAAATTACATAATGTTCAGTTCATTGATGGTTGCACTGGTAACTTACAAGGCTTATCCAATTTATTAGAGGGAATGGAGGTTTCGGAGGTTATAAAAAGATTAAAAGGGATTAAATGTCAAGGAAACACTTCATGCCCAGATCAGCTTACAAAAGCTTTAGAAGAGGTAATAAATGAGATTAATATTAATGGAAAATAAATATTTTTGGGTATTATAATTTTATAAACATTTATTAGGAAGTGAAAATTTATATGCAAAAAAGAAGATTTGGTAAAACAAATTTTGAAGTATCAGCACTTGGATTTGGTGGGTTTCATTTATTGGAGATTCCCCAATCAGAAGTATCATATCTTTTAAATTCTTACTTAGATCAAGGTGGCAACTATATAGAAACTGCTGCTTCTTATGGAAATGGGGAGTCAGAAAAAAAGATTGGAAATGCAGTAGCACATCGTAGAAGTGAATTCTTTTTAACAACAAAATCTGGGCAAAGGGATAAACTGTCTTTTGAAAAGGAATTAAATGAGAGCTTAAAAAACCTAAAAACAGAATATGTTGACCTAATAATATATCACGCTGTTGCGACAGAAGAGGACCTTGAAATGATTTTTGCTACAAATGGAGCACATGAAGCTGCTATTAAGGCACAGAAAGAAGGAAAAGTAAAATATATTGGTATATCAATGCATGGACATCCATTTACCTTACTAAAAGCACTTGATATATATTCATTTGATGCTGTAATGGCAGTATTTAATTATTATGACAGATTTAATTTTCCTTCATTAGAAAATGAATTATTACCTAAGGCTATAAAAAATGATGTAGGTATTATTGCAATGAAGCCATTTGCAGATGGATATCTTTATAGGAGTATTGAAAAAGCATTAAGGTATACCTTATCATTACCAGTTTCGGTGGTTGTTGCTGGTATCAATTCTCGTGAAATGCTGAAAACTGATATAAATATTGTAAATAACTTTGTTCCAATGACTGCTGAGGAGAAAAATGGTTTATTTTCTACTGCTAAAGAGCTTTCAAATTATGTATGTAGACAGTGTAATTTATGCATGCCATGCCCACAAGGAATTAACATACCATATTTGTTTGAGCTTGAAGGTTATTATGATAGACAGATGTTTAGAGGAAAACCAAATGATACAGCTGAATACAATATTTCAGAAAGATTAAAATTTTGGTTTGGCAATCAAGGACTTGCGTCAAAACTTTATTCAAAAGTAACAAAAAAGGCAAGAGATTGTAATCAATGTGGTGAATGCCAACCAAGATGTCCTTATGGTATTGATATAATAAACAAACTAAGGCTAGTTGATTATAAGCTTGGTGAGGCAGGGATATTTTAGCAAATGAGCCAATGGGGACGGTTCTTTCTGGCTCACATTCTGGGAGAATTTGCAACAAAAAGAACTAAAATACTCCATCAAAAGTACAAGAAATTTGCTTTAATAATGTTATGCTTGAATTTAAAGAATTATATCAATGCAAAAAAATATTTATGATGAATTTTATTAAAAAAATAAATGTTGGGGTATTAATCCCAACATTTATTTTAAACTAATTTTTACATATTCTCCTCCTGAGTCTTTTGAATAAGTTCAGATATATAGCTTTCAAGATGAGGAGGTAGCCCAAGTATCTTTACATCCATAAAGCCCTGCATTATAAGTGATATAGCCTCATCTTTGGTAAGGCCTCGGGACATTAGGTATTCTACCTCTTCTTGAGCAATTGGACCAATTGCTGCTTCATGTGATAGATGGCTATTTATAGCACCATCTGAGATAAGCTCTGGGACTGTATACATATAGCCTTTATCTGTTAATAATATCCCTCGGCAATCAAGGTGAGCCTTACTTTCATTTATCCTTGCCTCAAGTGTTCCCCTTGTATACATTTTGCATGTATCTTTTACAATTGCACGAGAAATTGATTGCCCTGCTGAATTTTCACCTTCAAGTATGATATGTGAGCCCATATCAATATTTGAATTATCAAGCCCATATAATAAAGAATTAAATGAAGCCTTTGAATTTTTGCCTTTTAGTATAGCAACAGGGTTTGATTGGATTGATTTTACTGGCTTTAATAAAACATAGTTACTAATAAATGTTGCGTTGTCTTCTACAATTGTAACACCCCTTGGACGAACATGAAAATCCTCAGCCCAGTTGTGAACCATTGTAAATGTAAGTTTTCCACCCTTTTCAATATAGAATTCTGAAATTCCAATATGAAGCCCTTCTTTTACTTTTGGAGCTGTTGCACAGCCATTTATTATTTGAACCTCTGCACCTTCTTCAACAATAACTATATTATGAACATTTTGAATCTTTGCATTCTCTTGAAGCAATAAACAAGCCTGCACTGGCTTTTCTATCTTTTGATTTTTAAATACCCTTATAAAATACCCATGAAATTGATTAAGCTGAGAATATGCTGTATACTTGTCTTTATCTACATTAACTGCCTTCCAGAAATATTTTTCTTTGATTTCTGGATAAAGTTCTAATGCCTCGTTAATATCTAATATCTCAAGCTGATTATTGTATCTTGACTGAAGCCTTTTATAAACAACCGAGTGGTCAACCTGAACAAAAGAACCTACCCTTGATTGCTCTGTTACATCAATTCCAGCATTTAAAATGGTTTTTTGAATTTCTTCGGGTAGACTATTTAACTTATCAATTTCGCTTTGTTCTTGAGCTAATGTATACTTATTTAAATCTATATCAAGCCCAAAGGGTGACTTTTTATCAATAGCCTTTTTTGCAAGTTCATTCAATTCTGAAAGATTTACAGACAAGCTTCACACCTCCCAAAGCCATTAAGCCTAATTTCTTCAAACATATCTTTTGCAGAACCACTGCAAACAATCTTTCCATTCATTAAGATATGGCCTTTGTCAGCAGATACATAATCTAAAATATACCCTGTATGTGTTACAATAAGTCCTGATGTTTTTCTATATTTAATTTTTTCACCTTTTAAAAGTTTATTTATCATTTCCCCAATTAGAGAAATGTTATCTAAATCAACACCTGATTCTGGCTCGTCTAGCAAAACCAAGTTTGGCCTTTGTGATAAAAGCTGTAAAAGCTCTGATCTTTTTAACTCACCACCAGAGAAGCCATAATTAACTTCTCTTTCTAAATGATCAAGTAGATTTAATTTTTGAGCATTTTCATCAATATCTTGATTTGTGTTTCTGATAGAGCTAATTATTGAGGCTATTTTAGAAAGTTTAACTCCACGTATTGCTGGTGGTTTTTGATACATAATTCCAATTCCAAGCTTAGCCCTTTCATATGAAGGCATGTCTGTAATATCAACATTATTAAATAGAATCTTACCACTTGTAACCTTATATCTTGATAGCCCCATAATACTCATCATTAAAGTTGTTTTTCCACTTCCATTTGGACCTAATAAAAGATGAGTTTCACCATCAGGAATTGTAAGGTCAATTCCTTTTAATATCTCTCTTCCATCTACTTCAACATGCAAATCCTTAATTTCAAGCATAAAAACATCATCATCCTTTCATAAAACTTATGATTAATTTTAGCAATCATTATATTTATGACATGAGCCGGTAATTTTAACGCATTCTGTTTTATTTGAACCACAATTTGGGCAAACATTATCATTATTTTTTTCAAATTCAAAGCCACACTCTTTACACCTAACAAGACATGAGCCTATATTATAAAAGCCACCTTCAATCTTTATAGAATAACCAAAAACAAAAGCTTGGGCTATTTTTTTACGAGCACTATCTAAGATATTTTGAAATGTTTGGCGTGATACCTCCATTTTTTTGGCACATTCTTCTTGATCTAAATCAAGTAAGTCTTTGAGCCTTATTGCTTCAAATTCCTCCACCTTTAAAAGAATTTCTTCTCGATTTTTATTACCATCAGGAAGAAAATATTTAACAATAGGTAAAAACTCAATTTTCCTGCATTTTATCTGCCTTGCCATTAAATCACCTTTCATATTGGCATATGCCATATTGTCTATTATATATTACCACAAAAACAAAAAAAGTAAACACCAAAAATGTATTTATATTATAAAAAAAATGGTAATATATTATTGAGAGATTTAATAAAGGAGTTGTGGGATAATGAAGATGATAGTAGCTATTTTAAATGATGCTGATAAAAATAAAGTAGATATGGCATTGATAGAAGGTGGATTCTCAGTTACTATGATGTCATCAACAGGTGGATTTTTAAACAGAGGAACAACTACACTTCTTCTTGGTGTAGAAGATGATAGGGTAGATGAAGCAATAGAGATTATAAAAAATAATGTAAGCAAAAGAAAAGAGATACCTCATAAAAATCTTCCAACAGTGGCTCAAGAGGTTGTTACAAAAAAGAAAGGCAAAGTTGAACAAGGCGGAGTTGTTTTATTTGTTTTAAATGTTCAGGATATTCAAAAATTTTAAAAATGGTAGTATAATACCCTTTGGGGGTATAATATAATACGAGGTGATAATTTATGATTTACGATTGTGCGGTTATAGGCTCTGGTCCAGCAGGTTTATCTGCTGCAATAAATCTTGCAAATACTAATAGAAAGGTTATTGTATTTACAACAGGTGAAGATGCTTCTGCAATATACAAAGCACCAGAAGTTCATAACTATTTAGGTTTTCCAGGTATTAATGGGAAAGAGTTGATAAAGAATTTTTTAGAGCATGCTAATAAAATGCAAATAGAAATAGTTAAAAGCAAAGTTATAAACTTTTATAAATCAGAAGATATTTTCACCATTAATGCAAATAATAATTTTTACGAGGCATATTCTGTTATATTAGCAATTGGTATGCCTAAAAAAACATTACTACAAAATGAAGCAGAATTTGTAGGCAGAGGTGTAAGCTATTGTGCAGTATGTGATGGAATGCTTTATAGGGGAAAAACTATTGCAGTAATTGGTGAATCTGTTGAAGCAGAAGAAGAGGCTGAATATTTATCAGAGCTTGCTCAAAAGGTTTACTATGTGCCACTTTATAAAAAGGAAAGCTTTCATTTCAAAGAAAATGTTGAAATAATAAATTCAAGGCCCAAAACTGTTTTGGGAGAAGATTTAGTATCAAGCCTCGAACTTGAAGGTAAAAAAGTTGACGTTTCAGGTATCTTTATTATAAGAAAAGCTATGCCAGCTGACCAACTAATATATGGCCTTGAATTTACTGATGATGGGCATATTAAAGTTGATAAAAATATGCAGACTTCGATCGAAGGGCTTTTTGCTTGTGGGGACTGTGTAGGTAAGCCTTATCAGGTTGCAAAAGCAGTAGGAGAAGGCCTTGTTGCCGGTCTTGCAGCCTCAACCTATGCAAAAGGTATAAAAGAAAAGGCTAAGTGATTAAAATCACTTAGCCTTTATTAAAATCTGCAACTTCCTCCACAACAACCAGAGGAACATGAGGATGAGCTGTCTGAACTTCTTGATGATATTATATTTACACTTTTAAATACTGCCTCAAGCTTTGTTTCTCCACATTCTGGACACTTTATCTCATTATTTTCTCTTTCTTTTATACTTGCTTTTATATTAAATTCATTTCCACAATTTGAACACCTTAAATCATAATATGGCATATCAATACCCCCATATAAATAGAATATTATTATAGTATTATTATATTAAAAACATCCTTTTAAGTCAATATACTATACGGGGGTATACCAATAAAAATTATAAAAATAATAAAAAATTATTGTAATAAAAAATTATATAAATAAATATATATTTATTGACAAGTCCATTTAAAGTTTAGGAGGAAATACATAGATGGATGTTGATATCTATAAAGATATAGCTAAGAGAACAAATGGAGATATTTATGTAGGGGTTGTAGGGCCAGTAAGAACTGGAAAATCAACTTTTATCAAAAGATTTATGGACCTTTTTGTAGTTCCTAATATTGATGATTATTATAAACGAGAAAGAACAAAGGATGAACTTCCACAAAGTGCTGCAGGAAAAACCATAATGACAACAGAACCAAAATTTGTTCCTAATGAAGCTGTTGAGATAACACTTTCTGAAAATGCAAAGATGAATGTAAGACTTGTTGACTGCGTTGGATATCTTGTTGATGGAGCTTTAGGGCATCTTGAAAACAATATGCCACGAATGGTTTCTACTCCTTGGTTTTCTGAGCCTATTCCATTTGAAGAAGCTGCAGAACTTGGAACAAAAAAGGTTATACAAGACCATTCAACAATTGGTATAGTTGTAACAACTGATGGGACAATAACTGAAATTCCACGTGAAAACTATATTAAAGCTGAAGAAAGAGTAATAGATGAGCTAAAAAAACTCAATAAGCCTTTTATCATTGTTTTAAATACCATAAAACCATATTCACCTGATACACAGGAACTTAAAAATCAATTAGAAGAAAAATATATGACACCAGTTATTGTAGTAAACTGCCTTCAAATGCAGATTGAGGACATAAAAAAGATACTCGAAGGCATACTTTTTGAATTCCCAGTAGTTGAGGTAAAAATTAATATTCCAAAATGGTTTGCAGAGCTTGATAATAATTCTTGGCTTAAGAATAATATTTATAGAAAACTTAAAGAATATGCAGATAAGGTTGATAAAATAAGGCATATTAAAGAAACTATTGATATATTTAAAGAAGATGAGAATATCTCAAGATGTGATATTAAAACTATATCTCTTGGTGATGGTAAAAGCGAAATTGAAATAAGCTTTAAAGAAGGTTTATTATTTAAGATTATTGAAGAATATACTGGATTTGATATTAAAGGAGACCATCATCTTGTAAAACTAATGATGCATCTTGCACATGTTAAAAAAGAGTTTGATAAACTTCAAATTGCCTTAGAAGAAGCAAAAGAGAGGGGATATGGAATAGTTGCACCATCGTTAGATGAGCTTACTTTAGAAGTACCTGAAATAGTTAAAAGAGGAAATAGTTTTGGTGTAAAACTTAAAGCATCAGCACCATCACTTCATATAATAAAGGTTGAGGTTGAAACAGAGGTTTCACCAATTGTTGGAACAGAAAAACAAAGTGAAGAGTTAGTAAACTTCTTAATGAAAGAGTTTGAAGATGACCCAAAAAAGATTTGGGAATCCAATATATTTGGTAAGTCATTACATGAACTTGTAAAAGAAGGCTTACAGAATAAGTTATATAGAATGCCTGATGATGCACAAGCAAAGCTTAAAGAGACACTTCAAAAAATAATAAATGAAGGTAGCGGTGGTCTTATATGTATAATACTATAAAATAAAATAAGAAAAGAGGACCGAAAAAGTCCTCTTTTTTAGTCTGCAAGATAAAATATACCTGTTTTTAAATTTAGAGCAGCACCACATAAGGTTTTTTTATCATTTGTGTTAAGTGTCTTTGATAAGTGTAATATATCTATACCCTTATAATTTTCTAAATAGGTAAAGTTATTTTCAAGGCAGACAATTGATGACTTTTTTGTATTGCTTTTTAATATTTCTAATAAAATATCTTTTTCTTCATCTGGTAGTTCATCAAAAGGCTTATTTATAACTAAAAGCAGATATTTATTTTTATCAGTATAGCTTTTTAATACTTTAAGATAAGCTATATTATTAGTTATTGAACTTTTACTAATATCAAAATAAATAATATTTGCGTTCTCATAATATATAGGTTTATCTATTTGTTTTATATTATTATTTTTTAAATCATATAATGAAAAAGTACTTTTATAAAAATCTAAATGTTTTTCAATGATTTTCTCTTTTTCACTTTTATCTAAATGTGCCAATGAAAAAGGAAAGATAAAAATACTGTCCTTTGAATTATTTGCTGTTGAATGTAAATAAGGCACCTTTAGATCTTCTGTTTTAGGATAATTTAGAGTTACACCTTTCAAATTATCTAACCAAATATACCCATTCAACTTTGTTGGATTAACTTCAATTGATAATATTTTTGAGATATTGTCCACATTAAATGTTGTAGTGCTAAAATTTGTTGTAAGCTTGTTATTTATAGGTATCATTTTAGTATTTCCAGAAATGTCAATAGCTTTAATTTTAATATTACAGTTTGAGGCTGCAACATCTATTGATATATTTTTATAATTAGGTACATCTATTGGTTTTTTAAAGTTAAGATAAAATGTTTTCTTATTTAATTTAAAGTTGAAAATAACCTTATTTGAATATAAACCTTCAACCTTATTTACTTTTGACAAAAATAATGTTGTATTATCCGGTCTATAAAAAGCTAGAGTATCAAAGTTAAAAAGAGTTTTTTCTTTTACTCCAACACCAACAGGTAGATATCCCTTTAAATTCTTGTATGAAAACTCTAAAACACCCTGAAAACTATCAGTATTAACTTTTAATAAACCATTACCAAAAGAAAAATCATCAGTATAAGTTGATAGCAAAACTGTTTTAGAGTCAATTTCCTGTACGTGTCCAAATTTATCAGCAATATAAAATTTGAGCTGCTTTTCCTCTTGCTTATCAAAGTATATAGAAGAAGGAGATATCTTAATATATTCAGGTTTGAAAACTGAAACTTTCTTTTCCTGATATACAGAACCATAAACAGTTTGATAAACTGCATTTAAAGTAACTATACCACTTTTATATGGTGTAAAATTATATAAGCTTTCTACTTTATAAGTATCTTGATATACTGCAAGATTTACAACATCTAAAGGCAGAGGATTATTAAATTTATCAAAAGCATTTACTTTAATGCTATAATTTTCACCTTCAAAGAGAGGTGAATCAACATTAATTTTTAAATGATTAACTTTATCTTCTTTGTATTTATAGAATATTGCTAAAGCATCAAAAACATTTCTTGTTGGGCTTAAGTTATTATATTGTTTTAAATCTCCATTTTCTGAAATACCTATAAGCTGAGAAGAATAACCACCATCTAAGTTTATAGCATTATAGACCCCAATTGATTTAAGAAAAATGGCCAATTCTTCTTGAGTCATGCCAATACTTGAGTCATTTCTTCCATCAACCGATACAAGATAAAGCCAATTTTTGTCTATATCATATCCTACAGCACTTCTTGGGTGTCTTCCTGTAATTTCATGTGAGAATTTTTGTATGTTACCGTTCAAAATCAAAAAGGTGTTACCACTTGTTGCAGAAAATATCTCATCAAGTGGGATATTTAAGTCAATTTTTAGCTCTATTTTATCACCTATGTTAAAGTTTTTAATAAGGTTGTTAGCATAGTTATTTGTTGCAGCTAAATAAAAAGTATCCTTATCAATATTAATTGATGGCATATCTTTTCTTATATCAATAACTGTATTATCTTTTATGATAATCTCAACAATATTTTTGTATTTATTTCCTATTGTAGAATTAACATATTCTCCAGTAAAAAATATTGGATAGGTTAAATCTCCAGTAAATTTGTTTATATGAGCTATTTTAAATTGATAGTTATTTTGCAGATTAAAAAGAGATAAACCTAACAAATTTATTTGAGCAATGTTTACTGAGCCATTTTTGGCTATGTAGAAAGATGGAAATGTTTCTGATTTTGCATTTGGGCTAGATAAAATTTTCCCATTTTTTATACTAAGTCCTATTGGCCAAAGCCTATTATAATTTGTTTTAGTATTTGTATAAAAAAAGTTTGAATTAATACCTGCAATAGGGTTATTTGATATATTTTCTTTAAGCATATTAAGAACTGTGTTACCTGTATTTGCGGGATAATTTGAAACAGTATCTATATATATTCCTTTATCTTTTAGGTTTATTTTAAAACAGTGTATGTCAACATATCCTGCATCTGTTATTAGGCTATATTTTTCGTAATAAGTAGCTGGCCCAATTAATTCAGTATTTTTAAACCTGAAAAATTCATTAAAAGGTTGTGCAAAAACTGATTTAATATTTAATAAAAGCAAAAGTGATACTGAAAAAGTTAAAACTTTTTTTATTTTATCCATAGTAATCTACTCCTTTTTATCATACTGCCATATATCACGTTTTATTGCTCCAAAAACAAGATCCTTTGTAGCTGGGTGAAAGCTTGAAAGGCTTTTAATAAAATCCTTCATTTTTTGTCTGTTTGTTTTACCATTAGCAGGGCATGGATTAACAATTACAGGAAGATTTAATTTTTTAGCTGCTCCTCTTATTTCATGCTCTTTAACATATATCATAGGTCTTATATTTGTTATATCGGTTCTATCTAAATATGTCTTTGGGTCGAAACAATGAAGTCTACCTTCATAAAATAAACTTAAAAAGAATGTTTCCACAACGTCATCAAGATGATGACCAAGGGCAATCTTATTGCATCCAAGTTCTTTTGCAGTTGAATTTAATATACCTCTCCTTAAATTAGCACAAAGAGAGCAGGGGTTTGATTCTTTCCTAATATCAAACACAATTTCTTTAATTTGTGAAGGAATTACTTTGTATTCCACATTTATATTTTTACAAAATTCATAAATAGGTGAAAAATCGGCATTTTCAAACCCCATATCTACTGTTATTGCAATAACATCAAACTTTTTTGGATAAAATCGTCTTAGATAGCTTAATGCATAAAGAGTTGTAAGACTATCTTTACCTGCAGAAACGCCAACTGCTACAAAATCGTTATCATTTATCATATCAAAATCTTCAATTGCCTTTCTAACCTTACTAAATATATGCTGCATCTATTTAGCCTCCCAATTACAATGAATTTGATTTAAATTGTCAACATTAAGATTATATCATTTGATTCACTTCCAAGCCAATATAAAACATATTCCTGCAAGATTTTCAAATCCTCTTTTAAAGGGAAAATAAAATTTATAAAGTTTTTTAAAAATATATTAATGATATGATATTATTAAAATGAGGTGATTTTTTATGGGATACATAACAGGAAGAATTGGAGGATTGTTTTCAGGCTATAATATTCAAGCTTTTGTTGAAAATAATACAATAAGGGGCAGAGCCGGTGGAGTTTTAGATGGCAATGATATGCAGATTACTTTTAATAACGGTATAATTACAGGTAGATTTGGAGGATTAGTAAGTGGTCTTACTCCCAACTGTATATTGGAAGGAAACAGATTGCATGGGAGGATAGGCGGAGATATAGTCGGAAATGATATATTGCTTGATTTAATTGGTGATGAGATAAGGGGTAGATATGGTGGGGATATTATTGGTTTTGATTGTAATTTGAATTATTTTATTGATAGTGGCGAACTAAAAGGTAGACTCGGAGGAGATTTAATTGGTTTTGATGTAGATTTAAAAATTAGTGAAGTTAGTCCACTAATTGCCGCAATGATTGCATGTGTTGAATATGATATTTATAGAGAAAAACATGAGAATGAATATAGAAAATAAGAACATAATCACAACGATAATACTTGAATATTTAGAAATATAATAATATAATTAAAATAATTGCAAAAATTATCATAATAAAGGAGCTGATTTTTTGAAAAAATTATTAAAACTTTTAACTTGTATTTTTGTTATTGTAGGTATTACAATATTTGTATTCACTTCTTTTGCTCAAGAAACTAAGACAAACAATCAAAAAAAGACAAAAGACACTGTCTCTAAAAGTGTTTACAATTCAGCTTATGAGTATGAAAAGATATTTAACAACGCTTTTAATATCTTTGTATCTCCTAAAACAAATGTTCATCTAAAGATAAGTACAACTGCTTTACCACAAAATGAAGAATTTGGGCTTACTAATTCATTTGAGGATACAATATTTGAGAGGAAAAGCAGTAAAATATATTCAATAATAGGCAATAATGAACAAATAATATATATTATTGGCAAAAGATTGCTTTATAAAGATTTAACTACCAATACATTTTTTGAAATTCCAAAAGAATCTCCACTTTGGGAGAGTACAGTCTTAAACATTGGCGTACCCGAAACAAACCAATATTTTGCAAAATTTAATGATAAAATGGTAAAGCTTATAAAGTCAAAAAAACCAAAGATTTCTGAAACGCAGGCAAGAATTAATAATTTATCAGGGAAATATATAAAAGTTGATATATCTTTAAATAATAATGAATGGGGTCCAATTTTTTATGAGTATTTATCCAGCATTATACTTGAAAATCTAAAATTACAAAACAAAGCACAAGGGAAAATATATACAGATAAGGATATTGAGGATTGGAAAACTGAAATTGTTAACTATCTAGAACAGCTAAAAGCTGGTTCAAAGAATATAACATATTATATTAATCCTAAAACAAAACAAATTGCAAGAGAACAAGTTGTAACAGTAGTGTATATTAACGATAAAAAGCACTATGTTACAAATATTTCAGATGTAATAGATATTGGTGATAAGGTTAAATGTCCAATTATAAGCGAGGATCAAATACAACCACTGCCTAATGAAGATGAAAAAAATACAAGTGAAAAATCTTCATAAAAATTTTTTGCATAACCTCTTGACGAAAATTCGAAATGATGTTATCATATTAAATGCTGACGGCGGGGTGTAGCTCAGTTTGGTAGAGCACGTGGTTTGGGACCATGGGGCCGGAGGTTCAAGTCCTCTCACCCCGACCAGAAAAAATAGCTTGACAGACAAAAGAGGTTATGCTAAAATAACTAACTGTCTGATGCAAAACAAAGTAAATAACTTAATATGGAGGGGTACCCAAGTGGCCAAAGGGGGCAGACTGTAAATCTGTTGTCGCTGACTTCGTTGGTTCAAATCCAACCCCCTCCACCATTTTAAAAAAGCTGGCGTAGCTCAACAGGTAGAGCAGCTGACTTGTAATCAGCAGGTTGCGGGTTCGAGTCCCATCGCCAGCTCCATTAAATTTAATAAGGATTTAGGTTTGCGCCATTAGCTCAGTTGGTAGAGCAGCTGACTCTTAATCAGCGGGCCTGGGGTTCGAGTCCCTAATGGCGCACCATTTAGATATAAGCGCCCATAGCTCAGCTGGATAGAGCAACGGACTTCTAATCCGTAGGCCAGGGGTTCGAATCCCTTTGGGCGCGCCATTTATTTTCAAGGGTTTTAGGGTTTTGTAAATATTTCCAAATGTATTTTTACTGCAATCTTAATGTAATTCATATTGAATATTAAAATTTAGGGTAACTACTTTATTTAAGAGTGGTTACCCTTTATGTTTATTTGCTCTAGAGGATGATTTAACTTCCTTTAAGCTTTATTAGGCATTTATTACACCTCTTTTATTTGAGAAAAGTCTATTATGAGATCCTCAAAAATACCAACCGTGACTTTGTCATTGAAGGTATAAAGTTCAGGTGGCAGGTAATCTTCATTATCCTTGAGTCTGTATATTAATATTGTTTGATTGTTTGGATTTACAATCCAATACTCTTTGACTTTAAATTGTGTGTAAAGATTGAGTTTTCGGATATAATCATAATAAAAATTGCTCTCTGATACAACTTCAATTACCATCTCTGGAGTTCCAATACAGCCTTTTTGAGTTAGCTTTTTCTTATCACATATAATAGAAATATCAGGTTGGACAACATTTGTTGCTTGGCTTTCATTCTGTCCTTCCTCAACAAGGATAACATCAAAGGGTGCTGTGTATATCTCACAATACTTTTTATTCCTTTTAAGATAGTTATTTATCATGGTAGTTAATTCCACCACTACTTTTTGGTGTATCCTTGAAGGTGCAGGACTCATGTTATAAATAATACCATAAATTATTTCCACTTTTACATCTTCGGGCAATTTTAAATAGTCTTCATAAGTCAAAAGTTTAGGAATCTTCTCTTCCATTCAATTCACCTTCTTTTGACAATTTTCTTTGCATTGTTTTTCATTTAATTCACTTTGCATTAATCCTTTCTCTTCTCATAACTCTCTTAAGCGAAAAGAAAAAATATTCTCTGTTAATAGATTAAATTACCTTAAAATATTTCTTTTTAACATATTATACCACTAAATAAATAAAAATGAAACGTTTTAGAAAAAACATGGGACCTAAATAATGTAAATTTATAATCCTATAACTTAAAAAGAGAAAATAGAGAAATTAACTATTAGTATTAAAGAAGCTGCTCCAATGTTAGGAATTAGTTATAATGTTATGATTGCCTTAGTACATAAAAGAGATTTCACAAGAATTTTTGCAGGGCAATAAATAGATCCAACTCCAATAATTATTATCCTGATATAGATTATTACATAAATTATAAACGCTTTTATAGCCGCTATTTTAAAAACATAAAGAGGACTGCAACAGATAAAATAAGCTTATGATGCCGTTCTATAATAATAAACACAATAGTTTTTGGTTTAGAATTGCTAATGGATGTTGGAAGTGTGAGGCTGGTTGTGGTGAAGGGAATGAAGTAATCTTTCTTGAAAGCATTGAGAATTTTTTAATCTTCAAGTCTTTTGTGTTTATTCACTTAAAAACAATGCAATTTCAAACCTTAAAAATACTATTGAGTTATTTATAGTAACTTATTTAGTTAAATATGATAAAATATTATTTATATTAGTATATTAGAAGACGGTGTAAATAGATTAATTTTAAATACTAAGAGGAACATTGATGACATATTATTTACATAAAAAACTTTATACTATCGTATATTACAAAATCACTTACTAACAGTTATTAGAGGAGTATGATAAAAATGACAGCAAATATTAATAATCCTTTTGCAGCACTTAAGTCAAAGAATTTTAAATATTTTTGGATGGGACAATGTATTTCTTTAATTGGGACATGGCTTCAAAATACTGCACTTTCGTGGTTAGTCCTTACATTGACAAAATCTGCTTTTTTGGTTGGACTTTTTAGTGCATTACAGTTTACACCCCAATTATTTTTATCTCTTTTTGCAGGTACAATTGTTGATCATTTTCCTAAAAAGAAGCTCTTAATGGTAACGCAAAGCTTGCTTATGATTCTTGCTTTATTACTTTCTTTTTTAATATGGGTAAAAGCAATAAATTATCCAATATTACTTATATTTGCATTGTTTTTGGGTATTATAAATACCTTTGATATGCCAACAAGACAGTCTTTTGTAATTGAACTTGTTGGGCAGGAGTTGTTGGTTAATGCTGTTGCATTAAACTCGCTAAACTTTAATCTTGCAAGAGTTATAGGACCTGCTATAGCAGGCATACTTCTTAAAAGTGTTGGAATGAGTATATGTTTTTTGCTAAACGGATTGAGTTTTGTTGCAGTTTTAATAGGTCTATTTCTGATCGATGTGGGTTTGAAACCAATGAGTGAAAAGAAGAATAATAAGATGATTGAAGATATAATAGAAGGTTTAAAATATACAAAAAATAATAAGATTATCCTCCAAACTATCATTTTGGTTTTAATAATGAACGTTTTTATTATGAATTTCAATGTATTGATACCTTTATATACAAAATATATTTTACATAAAGATGAAGCAGGTTATGGATTTTTGCTTTCTTCAATGGGTATTGGTGCACTTCTTGGTGCACTTTTTGTTGCCACTACAAGCAGAAGAGGACCTACTTTAAAAAGACTGTACTTTTCATTAGTGGTTTCGTCTGGAATGCTTATTTTAATTGGATTTAATAAAAATTATAATTTGTCTTCGCTAATGTTTGCCTTAGTAGGATTTTTTATGATTTTATTTACAACAACAGCAAATTCAACATTACAACTTTCTTCCGCAGATGAGTATAGAGGCAGGATCATGAGCTTATATACCTTAGTTTTTGCTGGTACAACTCCAATAGGAAGTCTAATTTCAGGCTCATTTGCACAAATTTTTAAGGCAAATGGTGCGTTTATTGCATGTGGAGTTGCTTGCATAGTATCGTATGTAATAGAATATTTAATCTTATTCTTTACTAAAAAACACAATCACAATTATTAGTGTTTATAATAGTTTTGAACATACAATATAACTCTTACCATAATAAGTGAGGCTATCTATTGTTTTATTGGAAAGTTCCTCTTTTATTTATCTATTTTACTCTTGACTTTATCCAATGCTATTAATTCATCATTCTCAATAGGGGGGCTACCTTGGTGTTCTTTACATTGGGATATTTTTTGACTATCGTTACTGTTGTGATTATGATTGTGCCCACTTTTGCTCATATTCGCTTTATGCATAAAAAGATGCATTATAACGCAGCCCCCCATTGCAAGCAATAATAATAAAGTATCTTTGCTCATCTTATCTCTCCTTTCATCAATAATTTCATTTAATAATTACAAATTTACTGTTCAGGCTTATAAGACCGTATAAAATTCCCCCTGCAAGCATAGCAAAAGTAAATCCAAGTTCCATTGATAGCATAATTGATAAAACTGACCCCACAACTGACATTACACCATTAAGTCCCCACATCACAGCAATTACATTGCTTTTCTTTTTATATTCACTTAACATCTTAATACCTCTTGGGAATGGCATTCCCATAAAAAAGCCTTGAATCATAACTAAAATTGCTGAAATAAGTATTTTATTAGTCAAGCTAAAATCAGAGGTTATTTTGAATATTAAATTAAGCAAGCTTAGCAATACTATATTTATTACCATAACCAAAAAAGCAGGCAAATATATCTTCTTAGACAAATTATTAAATACTCCTGAATTGCTAAAATATGCCCCTATACCACTGCCAATCAAAAGTCCAGCAAGTATATAATTAAAAGCAAGTATCGGATGCCCTAAGTACAGGATAAATTTTTGAATAAGCGGAATTTCAATTAACATATAACCTATTCCTAATCCACTAAAATATAAAGATGGTTTGAAAATGTTTTCTTTAGATATTATTGGTGTAAACAATATTAAACTCCCAAAAAGCACAATAAGAAGAACTATTATCAACACAGGTGAAATTCCTTTACTGAAGTCATAAAAATATGGTTTGTCGTCAGTCGCAGGTGTTGTATCAATCAAAAATCCTTCTTCAAATTGTTTCAAACTTAGGTGTCCTTTGTTTATATGGTAGAGCGGGCCTTTATCTATAACATTTGGAATATAAAGTGGAATAATTTTTCCCTTCGCTGCTGTTTCTTTTAATTTCTTGCTCTCAGAATACGAAAAAGGTATGTTTTTTACAACAACTAATGGATAGTGAATATGTTCGCTGCCATGCATAGGTTCTACTTTTTCGGCAAAAATGGCTACGTATTTTGAAACATCCTTAACTGCTATACCATTTTTATTTAATGTACGAAGAATAGTTACTATCAATTTGGTCATATCCTCTTCATCATGAGTTAAAAAAGCAATTTTACCGTTTCTTGTTAGATGTTTCATATAATCTTCAAGAGCTTCAATTGTAAACAAATAGTTTTCTGAAAGTGCGTATCCTATATTTTGTGATGCATTTGTCATAACCAATGATAAAAATATGACATCGTATTTATCCTTAGATTTCCTTATAAAGTTTCTGCCATCTTCTCCAAAAATTTTTACTTCTGGTCTGTTGTAAATATCTCCATTAAATTCTTTAAAGTGTTTTACTGCCTCAATACTCGATGTGTTTATTTCTACTCCTGTTATATTTCTGCTATTTCCAGCCAGTGCATATAAAATATCCCTTCCTCCACCTGGACCCACTATCAATGTTTTATAATTGTTTCCAAAAGAAAAAGGCAAATACTCAATATTATCTTTGTATTTATTTAAACTACTTTTTTTACCATCAAATCTGTACATAGGTGCATTAGCAGTTCCATCAATTGTCACTATCATTTCATCATTGTTGCCTTCTATTTTAACAACATCTGTTCGTGAAAATGCATTCCATTTGGTATATACAATCTCAGCCTTTTGGTTTGGTTTAGCAATATTACCAAGTGTTTTTGTTTTGTTTGTTATAAATCCAATGAAATTTTGTTCAATTGAATATACATATTTGTTTGGAATAAAAAGACCAATCAAAAAAAGAGTTAATACTACAATACTAACTAGCATTTTCTTTTTGTACTGGATGGCAAGGAGCAATGAAGCTATAACCGAAATAATACAAATCAAAATCACAGATCTATATATTCCAAGATTGTTTAACGAAAGAAACACAATTATGCTGCCAAATCCTGATCCTATGAGGTCAGCAAAATATAGCTTGTCACTTATTGCCCCAAACTCTTCAAATACGGTGGAGAAGAAGTAGCCACCAATAATAAAAGGTAAAGTAGCCAAAGCTAGGTAAATTAATAAATTATTTTGGAATGGTAATGTATATATAATTCCCAAAGAAAATATGTAAGAGATAGAAAGAATAAAAAGAATTTTATATAGGGAGCGAATATTAAAGTCACCTTTTTTTTGATGCTGATTGTAAGCAATTATTCCACCTATTCCGAGGCCCAATACAGCAAATGATGTAATTAAAAAAGTATAATGATACCAAAATAATGCAGAATATATTCGATTTAATATGATCTGATATATAAATAATGAAACTGATACTAAACTTATGCTAAATAAAATCACTTTTTTTTCCTCCATTTTTATAACTTTCTTTATTTGCTACATTCCAAATGGTACTTTATATGGCACAATTCTACTTAAGAATGCTGTTAAATCCTGAATCTTATACAAAAACATTATAATGCCAAGAAAAATAAGACTAATTCCTGCGATTGCTGATATAGCATTTTGAATTTTTTTATTCTTTTTTTATAACACTAATTGCCATGGGTAAATAGTAATCTACGAGCAAATATGGTATTGCAAGACCTAACAAAAATGAAGTTCTATATATTTCAAATCTCTAGTTGATACACCAGTTATTAACGAAAAATGTACACTGATCATAGGTAGTATATAGGAAGATAAGAAAGAGGTTACATCTTCTATAAAATACATTATATGGTTCAACCTAATTCAAAAACTTACTATTCCATCTATATATTCTTGATTTTGCTCCTCCAATATTACGTAATTCTAATTGTATATATTTAGTATTGGATGTAATAAGTTTTTTGCCATTTGATTTTTTTGGTATTTTAATAAATGCTGTTACATGATGACCTGAACCTTCGATCCACCATTTTACATTCTTAATTTTTATACCTTCACTGGTGGAAAATAATATCTTCCCATTAAAATTAAGTGTAGATAAATCAACCTGGTGATTATCTAAAAATAGTTCAAAGACTAAATTGTCTTTATCATCTTTTAAAGGATTTAAATACCTTACTCCAATGGTTATATAGCCCTCACTATTCATTATCAAAAGGTCTTGTGGATTTTTTTTGGAACCTGAGTTTTGTTTCAAATTATTTTGTGAAGTAGTTTGACTTTGCTTATTACCTTGTTTTTTTTGTTGTGAGAATATAGGTTCAACATAAAATAAAGATACTACCAATGAAAGAAGTACAACAATTATAATTTTTCTCTTTATCTTATTAGCCATTTACATCTCCTCCTTTGAATCCTAATATAGTTAAAGAAAATTCAACCTATGTACTAACTTTTAGATACATATAATTTTGAATATTTGCAGTTGTACAACTAAAAAATACAAAAACTATTTCCTATTAATAGCAATATAAATACAATTTTTTAATCAAATTCAAAGTAATATTATAGATTTACTTGGATTTATTTATATAAATAATTTTATCAGGTGTAATTTAAAAGTCAATTAATTTAATAAATTGTTTACAATCTATTTACAATTTATTTACACTTTGGTGTAGTAGAATATAAAATAAGAATTTGCAAAATGATATAATAAATTAAACAATAATTACATTATGGCAATGTAGAATAACATGGATGCATATAAGAGCTTTAAATTAAGCAATAAATGGTATTTAAGAAGAATCAGAAGTATAAAAAGAGAATAGGAGGAATAATTTATGAGAGATAAAACTGAAATAATCAGAAAAAGGTATGACAGAGCCGCTAAATATTATGATACAATTGAAAGCATAATGGAGAGGAAATGGTTTTCTCAATGGAGAAAGTTAGTGTTTACCTTTGTGAAAGGACCCAAAGTTCTAGAAGTAGGTGTTGGAACAGGTAAAAATATGATTTATTATAGTCTCGATTGGGATATAGTTGCAATAGATTTTAGCCCTAAAATGCTTGAGAAAGCTAAAGAAAAGGTAGCAAAATTACAATTAGACATAGATCTAAGACAAATGGATGTTCAGCATTTAGAGTTTACTGACAATTCTTTTGATACAGTTGTAACTGCTTGTGTATTTTGTTCAGTACCAGATCCAATTTTGGGGTTGAAAGAAATTCGTAGGGTATTAAAAAAAGACGGGTTGTTAATAATGCTTGAACATGTTCGAAGTAAAAAAGAACCAATAGGCAAAGTGATGGATATACTAAATCCTCTAGTTGTTGGTATATATGGGGCAAATATAAATAGAAATACAGTAGATAACGTAAAAAAAGCTGGATTCGAAATTGTGGAGGAAAAAAACTTGTTAATTGATATTGTAAAACTAATTATTGCAAAACCAATAAAATAGCATTATTACAATTTAATAGTAATATTAATATTTGTTTTGTTATTTGCTAATACTTCAATAGCAAAGTTCAAAGAATGTAGTATAAAGGTAATAGAGAGCGAAAATAGTATAAGAAATATAGAGGAATATGCAGTGGTTGTGTAACTAAAAAGGTTAATATTTATTTTACATCAATTTTAAACTGCCAGAGTCAGGACAAAAAAAGAGACTGTAAAATAGACTTTGTGTGAACATGAATAAGAGTCTTTTTTAGTAAAAATGAGTAATAAGAAGCAAAAATTAAGAAAAGAAGATTTTTATTATGGATTTAGTGACAAAGGATTAATTAAGAGAATTTATTAAAGAGAACAATAACCAAAACATAACAAAATATCCTCTAAGATCACGCATCCACAATCTCTATAGGTGTAGGTAGTTCACACCAAAACTAATTTCCAAATATCAATAAGATATTTTGGGATCAAAGAAAAAAATAATTCGATTACATCAAGAGTAATGATAACATAAGATTCATGAGCAATTAAAAGATTTATTTGGAATTAAAGTATCAGATGAGATGATAAGCAAAATTACAAATTAAATAATACCAGAGATAAGAGAATGATGATTAAGAACATTAAGAAAAATTAAAAGAGTAGTATCCTTAAAGCAATACTACTCCAGGTTAAACATTATTCTATAAAATAAATATTTTATGCAAAAGAATATAATTGTATGGCAACAATATATTACAGAATTATAAAATTAGGTTAATCTTCTTACCAAGAAAAAGGTATTACAATATTAAATTATTTACACACTCATTTTAAAGCGAATACAAAGCACTTTACATACAACAAAGATAATATTTACTTTACTCAATTAAAAACTCTTTGCTTTCCTCTTTTGCTAGTGAAAATTGGATATTATAATGACTTAAAACTATTTCATCTCCTTCAATCAAAGTGTATATTGCTTTATTATTATATATTTCAATTTTAATATCAGAATTTCTAAATTTAATCTTAAAAGAAATATAAGTTAACTCTTTTGGAAGTTTTGGTGCAAAATATAATTTATTGTTTTTAGTTCTCATACCAGCAAAACCATATATAAGTCCCATCCAAGAACCACCCATGCATGCTGCGTGAATACCATCTTTAGTATTGTTGTTTAAGTCGTCCAAATCCATTCTAACAGTGTATCTAAAGTATTCAAAGGCTTTATCTAACAAACCTAATTCTGTTGCTAATATACCAAATACTGCAGGCGATAGGGAGGAATCATGTGTTGTCACAGGTTCATAATATTCATAATTATTTTTAAGATCTTCATAACTAAACAAATCTCTTAGTAAGAATATTGCCAATAAAACATCTGGTTGCTTACAAACCTGTAATCTATATATATCCAAATAATGCCAATTAAGAAGTAGAGGAAATTGGTCTTCTGGTATTGTTGACAAATCTATTCTCTTTTTACTTAAAAAAGTATCATCTTGTGGAATAATCTTTAGCTTTTCATTATAAGGTAGGTACATATCTTTAGCTCTAGTTTTAAATTCATTTACTTCAGATTGTTCAAGGTTTATTTTTTTGCGTAATGAATCTAAAACTTCTGGATATTCATTCTTCATAAGATCATATATATAGACAGCATATTCAAGATTCATCTTTGCCATATAATTTGTATATGCATTATTATCAACCAATGCAGTATATTCATCAGGACCTGTTACACAATGAATGCAGAATTTACCATTTTTTTCTTGACTATAAGAACCAAGGCTTACATAAAACCTTGCAGTTTCAAATATAATCTCAGCTCCATATTTCAATATAAAATCAATATCATTTGTTGCTTCAAAATACCTCTTTATAGCAAAGACTATATCAGCATTTATATGGTATTGTGCTGTACCAGCAGGAAAATATGCTGAACATTCACTGCCTGCTATTGTTCTCCATGGATATAAGGCTCCTTTATGATGAAGTTCTTTGGCTCTATCTCGTGCTGCATCTAATAGGTTATATCTATATATTAAAAGTTTCTTTGCAATCTCTGGATTTGTATAAGTAAAAAATGGCAAAATATATATTTCAGAATCCCAAAAGTAATGTCCACCATAGCCTTCACCAGTAAGTCCTTTTGCAGCAATATTTGATATTCCATTTCTACCTGTTGATTGAAGTAGAGAGAATAGATTAAATCTTATTGCTTGCTGAATACCTTCAAATCCATCTATTTCAATATCTGAAATATTCCAAAATTTATCAATAAAATCTTTATGCTCAGATAATAATTTCTCATATCCAAGTGTAATTGCATTTGAAACCTCATTAATACAATTTTGTTCAATTAGCTCTTTTGATAAATCTCTTTCGGTATAATATGAAAAATACTTGATTATACTATATTCTCTATTTTTAGAGGCATTAAAGCTTATTTCAAAAATCACTAAGTTTTTTTCAATATCAGCTTTAGAATTACATTGAGCTTCAAAATCTAATATATGATTTGCAAAACATCCATAAGCAAGTTTACTTTTTTTAGTTTCTTGCATTAAAAATCCTGATAGACTATTTGCCCAAGTTTTTAATGTTTTAAAAGGAAACTTTTCAACTCCTGAACCTACTCTAACATCTTCTGTTTCAAGCATATTAGAGGAGTTACCATCTATACTACTAATGACTTTAATATTACCTGAAAAATTGATAGGATTTATTTTTATTTTAATTATACCAAGGTGCTGATATTTTAAGTGAGCTAATCTTTCAAATTGAATGAAAGTCCTTTTATTTGACGGTGATTCCCACAAAATTTCTCTTTTTAATATACCTTCCCTTAAATCGAGCTCTCGTTTATGTTCTATTATTTTACCTGAAAAAATGCTAAATTCCTCACCATCAATTGATATTTTTGTGCTCTTTACATCTGCTAAATTTACCATTGCTTCACCAATCTTTGCAAAGCCATATCCACCTTCTGGATAAGTAATATCATAATTTTCATAAAATCCATTAATATATGTTGCTTTGAAGGTTTGCTTTTTATCATAAAATGGTTCTTCTAAATTTCCTCGTAGACCAAAGTATCCATTAGCAACAGTAAAGATTGTTTCGCTTAAGAAGTTGTTTTTTTCATCAAAACCATTTTCAACAACTTTCCAGCCATCGTTTGCAAAGATAGGTTGTTTTTTTGGTAATGTTTTCAATTATAATGCTCCTTTCATAATTATTAATTTAAGCAATGCTAACGTTTGTCTATAAAAATGTAAACAAATTTCTAAAATTATTTTACACTAATATTGTCAATATTTAAATAGCTTGAAAAATTAATTGTATAAAAAACTTGCAAAATTAATAAATGCTTATAAAATATAAATAATTAAATATAAATAATTAAATATAAATGGAGTGCTTCTATGAAGTTTTTCAGGTAGATGCATCTACAGATAAAATATTTAGATTAATATATATATATTTTTTTACTTGTATGCACAAGTTAATTATCATATAATTATTCTATAGTAAAATGTTATAAATCAAAAAAGGAGGTAAAAATTTATGAGTAACATACCATCTGTAAAATTAGGTATTGTTGCTGTTTCTCGTGACTGCTTTCCTGTAACACTTAGCCAAAAAAGAAGAGAAGCTGTTGTTAAAGCTTGTAATGAAAAAGGTGTTAATATTTTTGAAGCAAAAACAACAGTAGAAAACGAAAAAGATGTATTAAAAGCACTCGAAGAGCTGAAAAATGCCAATGTAAATGCCCTTGTAGTTTATTTGGGTAACTTTGGGCCTGAAGGACCAGAAACAATGCTTGCTCAAAAATTTGATGGTCCTTCAATGTTTGTTGCAGCAGCTGAGGAAACACAGGACAATCTATTTGATGGACGTGGTGATGCATATTGTGGAATGCTTAATGCATCATATAATATTGGACTTAGAAAATTAAATCCTTACATTCATGAATATCCAGTTGGAACACCAGATGAAATAGCAGATATGATTAATGATTTTGAAGATATTGCGAGAGTTATTATTGGTGTAAAAAATCTTAAAATATTTAGTTTTGGGCCAAGACCACAAGATTTTCTTGCATGTAATGCACCTATAAAACCTCTTTATGATCTCGGCATTGAGATAATGGAAAATTCTGAACTGGATCTTTTCGAATCATTTAATGCACATAAAGATGACCCAAGAATATCAGAAGTTGTTAAAAGTATGCAAGAAGAGCTTGGTAGTGGGAATGGATATCCAGGAGTTTTACCAAAACTTGCACAATATGAACTAACACTTATGGATTGGTATGAAAAACATATGGGAGCATCTAAATATGCAATATTTGCTAATAAGTGTTGGCCGGCATTCCAAACACAGTTTGGTTTTGTGCCATGTTATGTAAATTCCAGATTAGCTTCTCGTGGGATACCAGTTTCATGTGAAGTAGATATATACGGTGCATTGAGTGAGTACATTATCAACTGTGCTACCAATCTTCCTGCAACCCTTCTTGATATTAATAATACAGTACCTAAAGATATGTATGAAACAAATAAGGATAAGTTTAATGGTTATAAATTAAGTGATTTATTTATGGGATTCCATTGCGGCAATACACCTATTTGCCATATGAAATATGCTTCAATAAAGTATCAGCTAATTATGCATAGACTTTTAGAACCTGACAAAGAACCAGATATTACAAGGGGTACTTTAGAAGGAGCAATAAGACCTGGTGATATTACATTATTTAGACTTCAATCCACAGCTGATGGAATTCTGAGAAGTTATGTAGCTGAGGGTGAAATTATAGATGTTGATCCAAAATCATTTGGAGGTATTGGTATATTTGCAATAAAAGAGATGGCCAGATTTTATAGACATGTTTTAATTGCAAAAAGATATCCTCATCATGCAGGTGTTGCATTTAAACATGCAGGTAAAGTTCTATTTGCAGCAATGAAGATGTTAGGAATAGATGATGTATCATTTAATCAACCAGCAAATATGCTATATAAAGATGAAAACCCATTCAAATAAAAAAGAGCCGGCTTATTTAAGCCGGCTCGAATAATATGGTATGGAGTTACTTTAAATAGTTTAATATTTCTTTACTTATATAAAATTTTTTAAAGGATATTACATTTACAAACTTCAATTTCATTTCTTTACCATCAATATTTGCTATATTTTTATTCTCATCAGCAATTAAGGTATGGTTTTGTGTTTTTACAATTAATTTAGCACTACCAGGTACAGACTTATCAATATCAACAGAGTATCCCATTTCTTCTAATTCTGTATTTGATACATACATATTTTCATTTACTTCATCAAGGTTTAAACCAAGTATTTCATTAATATACCAAGCAATATCGGTATTATCAATTACTCCTTTTAAGATATAGTTATTTGGATGATAACTGTATAAGACAACTTCTTCGCCAGTATGCTCATTTGTGGTCCAACCAATATATGACCTTTTACTAATAATAGGCCCTAAAACAGAATTAAGTGAGCCTTGTTTAGCATTCTTAATTGCTTTAATCTCATCTTCAGTAAGATTATCAATACCGTAATATTGTGACACTACACTTGCTATATTACTTTTATCAGCATTTAATTTGCTTTCAACTCCTTCACCAGTGAGTGTAGCTTTTTGAATATATTTTAAAAAGCTATTTAGATAAAGGTCTGAAGCCCCATTTGTTCCAAAGGACATTCCACCATTGTTATGATCAGGTGCTATTATAATTGCTGTATCATTTCTTTTTTTAGCAAAATCAAGTGCAACCTTAACTGCTTTATCAAATGCTAATACATCGCTTACAACACCTACAGGGTCATTTGCATGGGAAGCCCAATCGATTTTGCTACCTTCAACCATTAGGATAAAGCCATTTTTGTTTTTAGATAAAATAGATATGGCTTTACTTGTCATCTCTGCTAATGATGGTTCACCAGTACCTTTTCTATCAAAGTCATATTTCATTGCATCATTTGCAAAAAGTCCCCAAACTTTATTACCTTTTATGTTTTTGAGTTCTGAAGCTTTTGTTATAATCTCATAACCTTTTTGCTTTAATACATCAAGTAAATCTTCTTTATCTTTTCTATTCTCTTTTTCAAGGTATTTAAGTCCACCACCAAAGACAACATCAATATTATTGAAAACTTGCTGTTTGGCAATTGTTTCATAGTCGTTTCTATCTGATGTATGAGATGTAAAAGCTGCTGGAGTAGCATGTTGAACATTGGATGTAGCAATTATTCCTGTTGAAAGTCCTTTTAATTTTGCTGCTTCAAAGATTGTTGCAATAGGTCTTGATATGTTTTTCTCTTCTATTTTATCAACACCAGGCATTGAAACAACCTCTGGCATTACAGAGAGGTATTTATTATTTGATTTATATCCTGTTGCCATAGCTGTAGCAGCAGGTGCAGAATCAGTTATGGGATTGTTTGCTGAAAATGTTCTTATAAGACCACAGGCAAGTTCATCCATATTAAGATTTTCTCCACCTTGATACCATCTTGCAAGTGTTGTATGAGCAACTGTCATTCCATCTGGTATCATTATTATTACATTTTTAACACTAATGGAATCTGATTCTGGTGTTTCATCAGCAAATGTACTAACCATAAAGAAGGAAAAAAAGATTGATATTATTAAAATAATTGAAGCTATTCTTTTTTTATTAAACATAGTATTCCTCCTTGATTTCTAATATACATTTATTTAACAGTTATATAATTCTTTGATACTATTGCCTGACCTTCTGGTGATAAGACAAAATCAATAAATTCTTTTACAACACCTGTTGGATTTGTTTTAGTTAAAAAGAGAAATGGTCTTTTAATTGTATATTTGTTTAGCCTTGCATTTTTTTCTGTAGCTTCAACACCATTTACTTTAACAGCCTTAACTTGACTATCTAAAACACCAAGAGAAATATATCCAATTGCATTCTCATCTTGAGATACAGTAGTTTTTACAGCTCCTGTTGATGGTTGAACAACAGCATTATTTGTTATTGTAGTTTTGCCCATAATTATCTCTTCAAAAGCACCTCTAGTTCCTGAACCTTCTTCACGTGTAACAACTAAAATCTTTGAATTTTTTCCGCCAAGTTCACTCCAGTTTTTAATCTTTCCACTAAAGATATCTCTTATTTTTTCAACTGTGAGATCTGATATAGGATTTTTTGGATTTACCACAATTGCAATTCCATCTTCAGCAATCTTAAATTCTTTAAGACCTGTTTCATCTGGTTTTAGTTCTCTTGAGGATGTACCAATATCGGCAATACCTTCTTTTGCTGATTTTATACCCACAGAAGAACCACCACCTTGAACATCAATTGTAACCTTTGGATAAAGTTGCATAAAATATTTAGCAAGTTCATCAGCTAAAGGCTGAACTGATGTCGAACCAGCAATGGTAATTCTTCCAGAAAGATTTTTATTTTGTGAAATTTTGAAGTCAATCTTGATTTCGCGGTTTACTGAACCATTATTATCTTTTACTGAATTAGAAGGGATTAATAAAGTATAGGTAACACCAGGAACTAATGATTCGTTTATTGTTATATTGATTTTTTTATTTTCAATTTCTACCTTTGTTTTCAATGTTTTTGCTTTACCTTTATACACTTTTATTTTGTTAAAATTAGTCCCTTTGGATATTTGACTAGAAAAGTTTAATGTGATATTCTTTTGAGTAGTACTTTTTGGTAATATTATAGACGAATAACTAAACATGTTTAAAGCATAAGTGCTTAATGAATAATTAGAAAAAATTGCTATAAGGATAAAAGAAAACAAAAGGGTTTTTAAGAATTTAATTTTCTTCATTATATTAACCTCCTGTATCAATTATTTTCATTTTTGATTGTATAGGGATACTATTAAGATGAAGTTAAGAGATTATTTAATTCTTGTTAAAATATGGTTAAAGATTTGTTATATTATTGTTAAGAATATGTTAAACCATTTAATATATATATAACAGCAGAAAATGATTCAGAGTTTGCTGAACTTACTGAGAAATTAAATAACTAGAGGAGCAAGGTGTTATAACCATTCTGTCAGTCATCCATTGTGGTTTTTTGAATTTTATACCACATATGGATGACTTTTTTAATATACTGATTTTTTTTCAATAATATAGATATTAAATAAAAGAAAGAATAAAAAATATACTATAGATGATATAAATGAGAATGTAATTTTATTAGTTACTTGTTATTTATATAAGGCAAGATAAGTTTTATTATTTTTTTAATAAGCCTTAGTTCATTTTGACTACAGTTTTTTATGAGTTCATTAATTTCAGCTATATCATAATCTAACGTAGCTTTATAGTTTTCTTGTGTATCTTTTATATATGAACGTTCTAAGTCATTTCCATAAATCAATTTATCCAATGAGATATGCAATATATTGGCAATATTTATTAGTACTGGAAGACTCATTTGCCTTTCACCACGTTCAAGCTGCCCTATATAGTAATCAGATAAACCAACTATTTCTGACAGTTCTTGCCGTGAAAGCCCTAATTTTTCTCGCTGTTCACGAATACGCATACCAATTAATTTGTTATCAAATTGCTGCATTAATAAACACCTCAGTACTTACTTTATCAGAGAATGAATTTATAAAAAATTAGCGATAAGCATATAATTATTATTTACAATTAGCATACATATTATGTAAAATATTATTAGAATATTTTATAGGAGATAAATGTAAGATGGATGATTTTAAGAAATTAACTATTGCAATAAATATTCTAAAAAACTCAATTGATATGAGGTTTAGTGAAAAGATAATTATTTTGCTAGGATTAAAAGTAGATAAGTATATTAAGGAGTATCTTGAACATTTGGACAAAAAATATATGCATAAATCAAAAGTTATAACAAATGAATAAGTATCAAACTTATAGAATGGATAAAATGCTTAACTATAGCTATAGCATTGTGATAAACTATAGTGATTTTAATAACAAAAATTAAGTACTAATATATTGAATATATTATTAATAAATCTAATATTGTTAATAATAAAAGCTTATTTAAAAGAAATATTTTTAGATAAAATAATAAATGCTGCAATGTATTTTTTACGCTGATAATGGAAAAACTCTTAAAGAAAGATTTTATTTAAGATTAAGAAAAAGCACAATTTAAATAAAAAAATAAAAGAAAATTCAACATTTTTACTAAAATATCTTAATAATATTGACTTGACAATAATCAAAAAAGATTTTATAATATTAGCCCCACTTTACAAACTATTTGTAAGATGGTATAATAAATAATGTTTACAATATACGACAAGTATATTTTATTGTCAAACAAAGGGGAAAAATAAATAAAAAAGAAGGGCAGTGATGAAAGGTGGTTGATAAACTTCACCTTCAGCAGCTCAAGAAAGACATCGAAGCAATCAAGGGTGAAAAAATACTCATAAGAGCTAACAAAGGTCGAAAAAAGATGTTTGAAGTAGAAGGTATATTACAAGACACTTATTCTAATCTTTTTGTTGTCAAATTTCCAATCGATAAAGACTGCACACAATACAGATGCGTAACATATACTTACTCAGACCTCATTACCAATTCTGTTGAAATAGTCTTATGTAAAGATAGAATAAAAACAAGCAAAATGTAATGCTATTTTTTACCAAAGATTTATAAAATACAATAAGAAATTTGAGCTTATTCAGTTTTGAGTAGGCTCTTTTATTTTACATATTTCAAGGACATCCTTGCATATACTTTATTAAAGGTATTTTAGGAGGGTGTTCTTGTGAATAAAGAATTTGATAAAATTGAGTATCTTAATGTATTTGGATCAGATTCTCAAAAAGTGATAATTGAAGGAGAAATTGTACTTCCGGAGATCAAACCAAATATTCAAAAAGTGCTTCAAAGTGATGCAGAAGTTATTATTACTAAAGTTCAAGTATTAAATGATAAAGTTTTAGTAGAAGGGCAAGTTGATTTTAAATTAATTTATCAATCAACTGATGAACAAAGGAAAATATCTTGGTTATCAAGTTCAGCAGATTTTTCAAAAACGTTTGATATTTTGGGTGTAAAGCCAAATATGGAATGCGAAATAAAAGAAGGGCTTGTTTATAGCTACTGTTCACCATTAAGTGAGAGGAAGATACAAGCTAAGGCTATTGTTGATTTAAATGTTTCTGTAAAAAGTACTGTTTCTATAGAATACCTAAAAGATGTTAAAGATGACTCTATTAAATACCTTAAAGAAGAAATTAAATTATCTAACCCAATCGTTTTACAAGAGAAGATTAATAAAAAGGAAAGTTTAGAACTACCTTCAGGTAAAGCTTCTATTAGAGAGATATTAAGGTCATATGCAAAACTTACTGATAAAAACATAAAATTAGATGGTAGAAAAGTAAATATAGATTTAAAGGTTGATGTAAAAACAATATATTCACCAGATATTGCTGCACTTCCAATTGAAACAGTTGAACATGATGTTTTTGTATCTTATTCGTTTAATTTGCCTGAACAATATGAAGATTTATCACCTATTATCAAACTTTCAATAGAAGATTTTCGTGTTGTACCAAAAACTGACGATCAAGGCGAACTAAGAAAAATTGATTGTGAAATAGATATATGTGTAAACTTGTTATTTAATAAGATTGATAAAGTTGTGCCGATTATTGATATTTATTCAGTAAATAAAAAGTTAAATGAAATTAAAAAGACATTAAATATTGATCAGTATTTAGGTGATATTAAAGAAAATTGGACAATTAAAGATATAGCAAATTTACAAGATGATATTGAAGAAGTTTTTTCAGCAACCTCAAGAGTAGAAATAGATTCAGTAAAAACTGTTAGAGATGCTATCGAGGTTAAAGGAGTGATAATTGTATTTGTCATATATCTTTCTAAAGATATGCTAAACCCTTTGAAAAGTTCAACAATTCAAATACCATTTACACATAGATTTGATTTTAACGGTATTTTTGAAGAAGATAAGGTTTATGCAAATATTGATGTTGAAAATATTTCTTTTAGTATTTTATCTCATAATGAGATAGAGTTAAGATGCCATCTAAATGCTGATATACTTGCAAATAGAACAAGGTATGTTGAAATAATAGTTGATGTTGATTTTGGTGAAGAGATTTTAGATGAAGATGTTAGATTAGCACCTATTTACATTTATACAGTTCAAAAAGGGGACTCACTTTGGAAAATAGCTAAGAAATATAGAACAACAGTTGAGAAAATAGTAGCATTTAATCAAATAGAGGATGAGAACTTAATTTATCCCGGACAAAAGCTGATAATTGTAAAATAAAGCCTTCGGTAACCACCGAAGGCTTTATTTTATGCTTTCACAAGGTTTTGAGCTTTTTTATCTGTTTCTTCAAACAAAATTGAAATTACTTGATTTACATTACCAGCACCTATTGTGACAATTATATCATTTTGTTTTAATTCATCTAATAAAAAGTTCGCGATATCTTCAAATTTGGATATAAAAACACAGTCTACATTTATATCTTTCAATTTTCCAAGTAGATCTACTGAAGAAATATTATAAATATTTTTTTCTCTTGCGGCATAAACATCAGTTAATATAACTACATCTGCTAACTTTAGTGAGTTAGCGAAATCAAGCAATAGATTTTTAAGTCTGGTATAAGTATGCGGTTGAAAAACAGCAATAAGTCTACCTTTACAAATCTCTTTTAATGTTTTTAATGTTGTAATAATCTCAGTTGGATGATGAGCGTAATCATCATAAATTATGGCACCATTAACAGTTCCTTTAAATTCTATTCGCCTTTTTGCACCATTAAATTCATATAATGAATATGCTATTATTTTGGCATCAATACCTAATAAGTAACATACAGCAAACGCAGCTAATGCATTTGAGACATTATGAATACCTGGAATACTTAATTCGACATGAGCTAAAAATAAACCATTGTGGTAAATATCAAAGGTATAGCCTTTAAGTCCTACTGATAGATTATCAGCATAAAAGTCAGCGTATTTGCTATTAGTTGAATATGAGAATACTTTGCATGTAACATTATCTAAAGAATCAATAGTATTTTTATCATCAGCATTAACAACTAAAAATCCATCATGTGGAAGTAATCTGGCAAAACTATTGAAGGATTTTTTAATATGTTCAATATCCTTAAAGTAATCTAAATGGTCATTGTCGATATTCAAAATAACTCCTATTGTTGGCTTAAATTTCAAGAAACTATCGACATATTCGCATGCTTCAGCTACAAGATATTTATTCGAACCAATAAGGTAATTACCTCCTAATTGTTCAACATCAGCTCCTACTAAAATAGTAGGTAGTAAATTAGCTTTTTTCAAAATAAAACCAATCATAGATGTAGTAGTAGTTTTGCCATGCGTTCCAGCAATATTTATTACATTTCTGAAACTAGTCATAAGTTTTCCTAAAAATTCTGCTCTTTCATATATCTTAAGACCTAAGCTTTTAGCCTTGATTAGTTCAGGATTATCGTCTTTTATTGCAGCAGTATAAATTACAATCTCATCACCAGATATGTTTTCTTCTTTATGACCAATATATACATTAACACCTTTATCTAATAATTTATTTATTGTTTCACTTTGTTTTATATCAGAACCAGAAACTTTATGACCTTGATTTTTAAGTATTAACGCTATTGCACTCATCGAAACTCCGCCTATACCTATTAAAAAGTAATGATTCATAAAAATATTATCCTCCTCATGAAGTTTTACACTTATTATTATACTTCTATTTTAAATATTTGTTAAAAAAATTATAGTTAAACCGAACAAAATATTTTTTTTTGTTTTATTTATTCGGATTTATGCTATAATAAATAGGATGAAATTTTTTGAAATAAATCAATATTTTATTGAGGAGGCAAAAGTTGAATTGTTATGGATAAAATAGGAAAAAGTGAACGCATTGCTTTTTTATCAAGTATTTTAACACAAAACCCTTTTAAAATATATAATTTTAATTTTTTCTGTGACAGACTTGGATGTGCAAAATCTACATTAAGTGAGGATATAGATTTTTTATCTAAAGTTTTCTTAGATTTAAACTTGGGGAAGATTGTGACAATAAGTGGTGCTGCAGGAGGAGTATATTTTGTACCAGATATTAGCAGTAATGAAGTTAAGGCTTTTTTAAATGAGTTATGTAATATGTTATCAAATCCTGAAAGAATAGTTCCAGGTGGTTTCATTTATATAAATGACATAGTGTATAATCCAGAAATTCTTAAGAAAGCAGCAAAAGTTTTTTTAAAGCTTTTTGCAGATTTTGAGATAGATTATATTGCCACGGTTGAAGCAAAAGGTATTGCTTTAGCATCTTCTGTATCATCAATAATGAATAAGCCATTAGTTGTTGCGAGGAGTGGTAGCAAACTTACAGAAGGTTCGACTGTAAATATTTATTATGTATCAGGAACAACAGGCAAAATTGAAACAATGACAATTGCCAAAAGAGCTGTAAAAAAAGCTTCAAAAGTATTATTTATTGATGATTTTATGCGTGGTGGCGGAACTGTTAAAGGCATGAAAGACCTAATGAATGAATTTGAATCTGAACTAATTGGTGTTGGTGTTTTAATTTCTACAGGAAAAACAAAAGAAAAAAATATAGATAATTGTAAACCTCTTTTATTACTTGATCAATTTGATGTTGAAAATAAGATATTAAGTTTTAAAGTAAATAATGAAATATTGGGAAATTAAAAGATATATTTGTCGAAACCTCTAAAATTATGCATTATATATAAATACAATGAATAAATTTGTTAAAATTGTCAAAGGAAATATTAGAAAAATGTTGAATAATAAAAAATAAAAATACAGAATTTAGCATGGAGGATGAACATATGCAAGTGACTGATGTTAGAATAAGAAGGCTTTCTAATGATGGTAAAATGAGAGCAGTGGTATCTGTAACCTTTGACAATTGTTTTGTTGTGCACGATATCAAGGTAATTGAGGGGCAAAATGGTCTATTTATTGCTATGCCAAGTAGAAAGACACCAGAAGGGGAATTTAAAGATATTGCTCATCCTATTAATCAAGAAACAAGAGAAATTGTTCAAAAAGCTGTTTTAGAAAAATACGAAGCTGTTCTTAGCACTGGTGAATAAAGAATAATAAAGGTTTCTATGTAACTTCATAGAAACCTTTTAGTTTTTTATTGTATTAGTATATAGTTCATTCCAGGTTGTACATTGTATATTTCCCTTTTTAATTCTTTATTTTCTTTATATATAATAAAGGTAAAATCTTTAACTTGTACGTTATTATGATTATCTACAATAAATAGATTTTTATTATATGGGTATATATAAATATTTTTTAATAATTCTTGATAATCTCCAAATTCTCTGACAGTCGGTATCCAAACCAGTCCTTTATTTCTATATTCAGCTAACATAGATAACATATTATCAAATTCTTTTGTAAGGTAAACATTTTTATTTTTACCAAAAAAGAATTTGTTTTTCTGCATTGGATGAGTAAAATAATCATGCAATATACTTATTCCATTTTCATCAATCAGTTTTTCTAAACTCTGTTGTGTTACTTCCTTTATTAAATTTCTAGGTCTATAGCTATCCCATTGATATAAAGAATCACCTTCACCAAAATTATAGTTTTTAAAGATAATCTGAGGATGATAAGAATAATTATTGGGTTGCAACATATTTAATGAATCTAAATGCTCATCATTATATGACCAACAATATTTATAACCATATTTCAAAAATATATTAAAAGAATAATTTGTAGAAGATTTTATACTTCCTTCACTTTTTAGATCGGCACATCTTGTTCCATCTGCTATACTATGATCTATCCAATCATTAATATTTAGATATTTTGTTCCTGCAAGTGCTTTTTCAATTAACTCTTTTGTATTTTCTTTAGACACAGGTGATGCAGTATGCAAAACAACTTCGATATTATTCTTACTCATTTCTTCAATAATTTTTCTGTATTCTGGATTATCAAACCCATCAATACCTTTTACCGACTTATAAAAGAATCCCCATGTAGCTGGAATTTTGTAACCTATAAACCCTTTTTTCTTATAAAATGGGCTTTTTGTATCGGTGGTTCCAAACATCATTGCTTTTAATATTGAAGTCATATTTGAATCGGAATGATTAGTAATTAATAGTGCAGCTTTATATTTATTTGGTGCAAATGATTTTGTAACAAATACACTAAAATTAGGTGGAGTAATAGTAAATCTATTTTTTACTATTGCACCTTTTTTATATAGTTGGGTTAACGTGTAAATATGTTCTCTATTTCTACCAATGACAAAATATTTAACATCATCAGGATGAACTAAATAAAATTTCAATTTGGCTGTATTTTGCTGATTATAAACTTCATATGATTCGTAATTATCTGTATATCCAACTGATAAATCACTTGAACCAAAATAAAATGGAGTGAGACTGTCAATAACGTATGATGGCTGATTTATTTTATATATTTTAGAATCTCTGTTCATAATGTATTTTGGCTTAGAGTAGATGTCTAAAGAGGTATATTGCTTATATATTTGAGTATCTTTTGTAAAAATATTTTCTTCTTCAACAGTTATTATATTATTTATTGGTGATAATTTTGTTGTTCTTTTTACAATTTCATTACCATTCGAAAATTCTTGAAAGACTGTATCAAACTCTTCTTTTAAATCTACTAGTTTAAATTGTTGTTTAGAATAGCTAATTGGTAAAACAACAAAATCAGAAAAACTTGCAGATAACAAATCTGAACTTGTTTTGAGAATTTGTATTTGCAAAAATTGCACATTTGTAGGCATTGTAATATATGTCTGGAATAATGACCAAGTATTTTGTTTATGGATATTAAATATCTCCCTAGATATTCCCAAAATCCTTTTTTGGTTATCAAAAAAATTAACAATAATTGTGTCAGATTCTGCTTGAGGTATTCCTTTTGAATTCTTTTGAGTTTGTATATTATATTTAAAATTAATTTTTATAGTATCATTATTGTCTTTTATTTTAATAAGTGGTGATGAAAGTTTATAATACGTTTTGTCTGATTTGAACTTTAAATTTAATACTTGGCTTGAACTATTCCTATTGATTTCAATATCACTTGGATCACTTACTTCTATATTCCAATTAAATAGATTATTTGTAAAAAAAGGTATTGATATTTTATCTTCAACCTTTTCTATCCCTAAGTCATTAATAACTGGGGGATTAATAACTCCAACTAAGTTCTTTGAAGAATAGATGTTTATTTTATCATTTGAAACTTTTAACTCAAATGATGAAGATTCAAATTCATTATCTAAAGAAGAAAAAGCAGTTAACGAATTTGAAAGCAATAATATAATAAATAGTATACTTACGAATATTTTTCTCATGTTTTTTACCCCCTTTATTAAAAGTATTAGCGAGGCTATTTTGCCTCGCTTGTTTCTTTAATCTTTATTATATCCGAAACAAATACAAATTCAATTCCTTCTTTTTTCATTTCATCAATCATTTCAGAGACTGCAGTAATTGTTGTAATACCACCTTCTGGTCCTAAATGGCCTATTCCAACTGCGTACCCTTTTTTCTTTGCTGTATTTTTCAGTAAATTTAGCTGTGATTTTATTGATAATACCTCATTTTTGTTATCTAAAAAGATGTCTCTTCCTATATAGCTAACTTTATGTTCTTTGCATATTGGTTCAAATAATGATTTTGGAGTAGTTTTGCTATCTAAAACAAACAACAAAGAATCCTTAGCAAGAGTCACTAACTTATTCACAATTCTTTTATTTTTGCATAAAAGCGAGCCCATATGATTATTAAAACCTTTTGCATAAGGAATATTAACAAGTGCATCTTTAAATGTTTTCTCAATTTCATCATCAGGTGTTTTATCCATTATACTTCTTGGAGCGAGCCAAGAAGCATCTCCTGTTTCAGGCTCCATAGAAAAATGTATTAAAACTTCTTTGTTGGAATTATGGCACATAAGGGCAATTTTATTTGAAAATGGCAAGAAAGGTATTATGGCAACATCAAAAGGTATTTTTAGATCAAGAAGTTTTTTTACCTCATTTTCATCCATACCCGCATCATCAAATACCAATGCAACATAGTATTTGTTTCTAACCGTTTGTTTTACTGAGGTTTCAACCGAACTTGCAGGATTATAAAAAAAATATACAAACAGTAAAACTAAAATACAAAAAAGAGCTAATGCAGGTATAAAAAACCTTGCTATTTGTGCTTTTTTTATTACCACAAGAAATGTTTTTTTCAAGGTATTACCTCAATAAAATTACTCTAATAAAAAGATATTTATTTTAATTGAAATATATTCAAGAAGTATATTTATTTAAGATTTTTATAAAGTTCTATATATTTATCAATATTATCAATATTGTTATTCTTATATCTTACAAGCGAATAATCATTACCTAAATCTTTTAGAATTTTATCATAAATCAATTCACCTTTAATTATTTGATTAATCATTTCATTAGGTGTGTTAGACAACTTAAAGTTATGATTCCCATTAACCCAGTAAAATTCAATAATTCGTTTGAAAATAAACCTTAGTTTTGTATTGTTATCTTTTAATTTGTTTATATCTCTAATATCATTTATTTTTCTTTTATTTCTCTTTCTTCTTTTTTTGGGAGATAAGAATATAAAACTTTTTGTATCAGTATAGTTTTGCCCATGATCATATATTGTTATATTATTAGAAAATGAAGATAAATACTGAAGTATTCTTTCATATAATGATAGCAATATACCTTTTAGTGAAGTTATAAACTTATATAATAAAAACGACATTACCAAAATTCCAATAATATAACCTAAAATGTCAAGTATTAAGGCAAGAAGACTTTTTTTGTATGATTTATCAATGATTAATGTATTTTTTGCAGCCTCTAAATGTTTATCGCTGTTATTGTGTGCAAAAAGAGAAGATATAAACAATATTATTTTTTTTATAATATTTAAAGTAAATATAAACACTTGATATATGAAATTTGCAATATATGGTGCAAGGTATCTAAACTTAAACAGTAAAAGAACAGCTACTAAAAATGCAATATCAATAATAATGTTTATATAAGTGATATTATTTGAAACTGAATTTAGCCTTCTGTATTTTTTATTAGCGATTGTATCAAGATGAATTTTATTTGAAACAAAAATGGTAATAATAATAAATAAAAGAGAAAATATGGTGTACTGTTCATATATATTTTTTGGAACTTTTACTAGCCATGATAGGATACTAAAGAATACCATAAAAATTAATCCAGAAAATATTAGGTTAAAGTTTATGTCATATTCTTCTGATTCAAGTTTAAGGTAAGAAAAAATATATATACCTAAAGCTAATAACTGGGAAAGAACCATTTCAGCAACACCAAGAGGTTTAAATACAAATAGCGAAAATGCCTGTGGTATTATTATTATAAATATAATATTTAATATCTTTTCCAAAAAACCAGATATCCTATTTTTTATCATCTGTGGAATTAAAATAATAAAGAAATTAAGCACAACAAATGGAATAAAGTATTTTGTTACATCAATAGATATAATATAATAACTAAAGAAAATAAAAAGAGGATATATTAAAGCAGTTACAGAACAAAGCATTAAATACTTTATTATAAATTGATTTAGCTTTATTGTCATTGATTTTTCTTCCATGTAAAATTTCACCATCACTTTGAATTGTTATTTTTATTATACTATTATTTGATTGCAAAAAAAATATAAACATATAATTATGAATTATGCACAAACATTTTACTAAAATATTATAAATATTTGATGAGGAAAAAATGAACGAAATGATATATATATATAATGTAATGGAAAGGCTAATAAATTATGTAAAGGATTCAGATGATATACCAGTAGCGGCAGCAGTTCTGAAAGATAAAAAAGTTATAACAATTCAGAAAAACAGCAGTGAAAATAGTATATACCATGCTGAAATTTTAGCTATTATTGAGGCAGCAAGAATACTGAATTTAAAAGACCTCCGTGGTTGCGAGATGGTAGTAACCTTAGAGCCATGTCCTATGTGCATGTCTGCAATTATTTTAAGCAAGATAGAAAGGCTATATTTTGGATGCCGGGACTTTAAAATTGGGGCTGCAGAATCTATTTTTAAGCTACCTTATGATAAGAGCTTTAACCATAAGGTGGAAGTAATAGGAGGGATAATGGAATATGAATGCTGCCAAATTATAAAAAACTTTTTTAAAAAGAAGAGATAGTCTTGTTTTTATGTTGTGGTTGAGGGTATAAAATAATTATAAAGGATTTATGAGGTCTATTGAAATTTTAAGAAAGAGAGAATGATAATAAATGAGCCATAAGTTCCTCACGATTAACCTTACAAGTGACCTTCACAATTTGCCGGTAGCCGAACAGGAAATAATGACTTTTTTAAAGAGAGAGATTAAACTTTCAGAAGAACAACTTTTAGATTATAAGTTGATAATAAACGAACTTATTATAAACGCAATAATTCATGGTAATAAAAAAGACCCCCAAAAACATGTTAAGGTTAAAGTTGGAGTTCACTATAGTAAGCTAAGTTATATTATAGTTGAGGATGAAGGTAATGGTTTTGAAATAGAGTCTGTTTATAAAGATTACACACCTATTGAGTATGAAGATAGAATAGAAAATATATTTGAAAACGGTAGAGGCCTTATGATTGTAAACTCTTTATGTGAGACTGTAAAGCAAAATAGAAAAGGGAATAAGATAGTAGCTCTAAAAGCCCTATCTCATGTATAAATAGGAGGTTAAATATTTGAACATAAAAAGGATAATAGCATTTATTTTATCTATTTTCTTTTTATTTGCCTTTACTGGATGTATGAATAAAACATCTTCAACTTATTCTCCAATAGGTATTATTCGAATTGATGGACAAATAGTAGGAGGAGAAAGCTCAGTAAGTCTTTTTGGTTCTTCTGCTGTTGGTTCAGAAACTATAATGAAACAACTCAGAGAAGCACAAAAAGACTCTACAAAAGTTATTATTTTAAGAATTAATAGTCCTGGAGGTTCATCACCGGCTAGTGAAGAAATTTATGAAGAGGTAGTAAAGCTTAAGAAAGCAGGTAAGAAGGTTATTGTTTCAATGGGTGACGTTGCAGCATCAGGAGGTTATATGATTGCTTGTGCTGGAGATTACATATACGCACTTCCATCAACAATGACTGGTAGTATTGGTTCTATTATAGAATGGAATGATTATTCAGACCTTTACGATAAATATGGTATTAATAATCACACAATAAAAAGCGGTAAATACAAAGATATTGGATCACCATCAAGAAAGCCTACACAAGATGAAATAAAACTACTACAAGATACAGTTAATGAAACATATGAATACTTTGTGGATATTGTATCAAAAGAGCGTAAAATACCAAAAAGCCAGTTAAAAAAGATTGCTGACGGAAGAATTATAACAGGTAAAAAAGCAGTTGAATACAAATTGGTTGATGAAATTGGGAATCTTTATGATGCTATAGATAAAGCAAAAAGTATTCTTAATATATCTGGAAGTGTAAAAATTAAGGAATATACCACCAAGAAAACTTTGATTGAACAGATATTAGGAACATAATATGGATAATTTGGTAGCTTAAATTAGCTACCTTTTTATTTTTTGACTTTAATTTTTACAAACATTATAATTTAAGTAAATTGAATAAAAGGAGTAGATTTGAAAGTTGATTTTGACAAAGATTTTTAAGTTTGATGCTGCTCATAATCTAACAAAATATCATGGCAAATGTGAAAAATTGCATGGACACACATATAAACTGGTTATTTCAATTTCAGGTATACCTGATGAAGAGGGAATGGTAATGGACTTTGTTGAACTTAAAAAGCTTGTTAATGAAGAAGTTATAAAAGTTTTAGATCATTCCTATTTAAATGATATTATACCTAATCCAACAGCAGAAAATATAGCTATGTGGATATGGGACAAGCTATTTGATAAAATAAATAATAATGATAGAACACTATACCAAATTGAGGTATGGGAAACAGAAGATAGTGGTGTGTTATATAGAGGTGAAGCATATTGAAGGATATTCAATCTCAAAAAGATCAAAGAAACATTCCTTTGCAAAAAGTTGGTATAAAAGAACTTGTATGGCCAATTACTGTTATGGATAAGCAAAATAAGTATCAAAAAACAATCGCTAAGATATCAGTATCTGCTCAATTGTCAGAAGAATTAAGAGGAACTCATATGAGTAGATTTATTGAAGCTATTGATGAAATTGATATTGTAAATCCAAAGCAGATAGAAAGGCTTTTAGATAGAATAAAAGAAAAGCTAATTTCGAATGAAGCTCATATTTTTATTGAGTTTCCATATTTTATATATAAAACAACACCAGTGACTCAAACACCATCACCCCTTAAGGTTGACTGTTACTTTGATGCAGTAAAAAATGATAAATTTGATTTAAAGGTAGGAGTTGTTGTTCCTGTCCACACATTATGTCCTTGCTCTAAAGAGATATCTGAATACGGTGCTCATAATCAAAGGGCTTTTGTAACTATTGAAGTCAAAATGAAAAGATTTATGTGGATAGAAGAAATTGTTTCGATTGCAGAAGATTCAGCCAGCTGTCCTTTATATTCCATATTAAAAAGACCTGATGAAAAATGGGTGACAGAAAAGGCCTATACAAATCCAAGATTTGTAGAAGATGTAACACGAGAGGTGGTTTTAAGGCTTAAAGGTCATCCTAAAATAAGTTATTATAAAGTGTCTGTTGAAAGTATTGAAAGCATCCATAACCATAATGCATTTGCTTATTGTGAAGGAGAAAATGAGTAAAAAAGGGGGGAATGGTGATAATTCACCGAATTTATGAAAAAATATAAGATAAATTACAAAAGATTTTATATAAGTGTTGGTATTCTTTTAATTTTACTCATTTTAATTACTGCATTATTTAAAACATTGTTTACCCCAAAGGTTATTTCTCAGGATGATTATCTTTCATATATTGAAAAGGTTTTTAGGGTGAAAAAAGAAAATATTTCTAATCTAAAGATAGCAATTAATTTATTGCCTGATCAAAGCTATTTATATAAGTATAACTTTGATATAAATGATACATATTACGAGGTATATCTTAAAGAAAACAAGCAGATTGTTTATTTTAATAAAACAGCTCAGGCAAATAAATTATCAAGATTCACAGTAAGGGATGCTAAAAGGGAAGGGTTTAGGTGGTTATATAAGTTGGCCCCATACACTAAAGGCAATGTAGACATTTATGTTGAAGAAACTAATAATAATATAAAATGCAATTTTGTTAGAATAGAGTCTGATAAAAAGGTTTTAGACAATTGGGCTCATGTTATATTTAATAAAGATAATGGTGATTTAATTAATTTTGAGATAAATTGGTTTAAGTATGTTACATTTAATGATGGAGTGAAGAAGGGAAATGAAAGAGATATTCTTCTGAATAACATAAGCATTTTTCCAGTGATAGATACTGATTCTGAAATAAAGCTAACAACGCTTAATAATATTTTGGGTTATCCTAATATATATTATGAATATACTTCTAAACAAGTATTCCCAAAGGTAAAGCAGAATAAGGAGATAAATCTTTCAACATATAACAGCTATATTAAATATGCACAAGCAAAGAGTTCATTAAAAGGTGTAGAATTGAAAATTGAAAAGATTTTAAATCTTTTATCAAACAAACATAATCAAATATATTATTCAAAAAACAAACTTAAATTTGCCTCTTCTTGGTATAAATATGAAGATAATTCAAACAATAATCAAATAAAAATTGAACTTGATGGATATGGAAATATTTTAAGTATTGATGCAAAACTAAAAAAAACAGTTGGAATTACTGATAAAATAAATGATATAAGAACACTTAATGATAAAGCAGAGCAAGTTTTTAAAGTAATAACAGGTAAATATATTGATGGCCGAAATTATAGAACAACACAAGATACAACTCACGAGGTTTTATATAAATTATCTATTGGGAATATTGATATTTTAAATGGTAAAATGAATATAGTATTTGATAAAAAAAGTGGTATAGTTTTAATAATGCAATATAATTTAGGGTTTAAGCCTGAATTTTTGAGAAAGATTGAAAAAATTGAAAATGTTAATAAGTATATAGATATGATAAAAGCTCAAGGCTTTGAGGAAAAATATAAGATAGCAAAAGATTATGGAAAGGTATATTTATATGAGCAAAATATTGATGCGAACCTGGTCTTAACGCCCAAGTTTAATCTTAACTATATGCTTAATATTAATTAGAACTAAAGAAAGGAATGACGAGAATGGATATACTTATAAAGAATGCCAAGATATATACTATGGATGATATGGGTATAATTGAAAATGGAGACATATACATTGAAGATGGTAAGATAGTTGAAGTTGGAGAGATTAAAAATACACAAGCACAATATATAATTGATGCAAAAGGTAAAATGGTATTTCCAGGGTTTATAGATGCTCATTCTCATCTTGGAATGTGGGAAGATTCTATAGGTTTTGAGGGAGCTGACGGAAATGAAGATACAGACCCTGTTACTCCTCATCTAAGAGCAATTGATGGTATAAACCCATTTGATAGGGCATTTAAGGAGGCATTAGAGGCTGGTGTAACATGCTCTGCTACTGGTCCTGGAAGTGCAAATGTTATTGGTGGGCAATTTGCTGTTATAAAAACATTTGGCAAGAGAATTGATAAAATGGTTGTAAAAAGTCCAGCAGCAATGAAGATAGCTTTTGGCGAGAACCCAAAAAGCGTATATCATGAAAAGCATCAAGCTCCTTCTACAAGAATGGCAACAGCAGCTATTTTGCGTGATGCATTATACAAAGCTAAAGAATACTTAGAGAAAATTGAAGAAGCTGAAAAAGATGAAGATACTCAACCACCAGATTTTGATATAAAAAATCAAAGCCTTATTCCTGTTTTAAAAAGAGAAATACCACTTAAAGCTCATGCACATAGAAGTGATGATATATTTACTGCAATTAGAATTGCTAAGGAATTTAATTTGGATCTTACATTAGACCATGTTACTGAAGGCCATCTTATTGTTGATGAACTAAAAGAAGAAGGCTATCCATGTATTGTAGGACCTAATCTTACTGATAGATCAAAGATAGAACTTAAAAATCTTGACTTTAAAAATCCTGGTATATTATCACAAAACGGATTATTGGTTGCAATAATGACAGATCATCCTGTAATACCACTAAAGTACTTGCCATTATGTGCTGCATTGGCTGTAAAAAGTGGTATGGATGAATATGAAGCATTAAAGGCAATAACAATAAATCCAGCAAAAATTCTAAAGGTAGCTGATAGAGTTGGAAGTATCAAAGTTGGGAAAGACGCAGATATTGTGATAATGGATGGACATCCCTTTGATCTATTTTCAAATGTAGAATATGTTATTATTGATGGGCAAATTGCTTTTAAAAAAGAGGGATAAAATATGAAAATTGTTTCAAATTCGTATGAAAGAACTATTGAAATTGGTAACATTATAGGGCAAAATCTAAAAAGAGGGTCAATAGTGTGCTTAGATGGTGAACTAGGTGCTGGCAAAACAGCTTTGACACTTGGAATTTCAAAAGCTTTTGGTGTAGATGATGTATCTAGCCCTACTTTTACTATTTTTCATATATATTATGGTAATTCACTACCAATATTCCATTTTGATGTTTACAGAATTGAAGAGAATGAATTAGAGGATATTGGATATGAAGAGTTTTTCTACGATGATGGTATTACTATAATAGAATGGGCAGATA